>CAKZIH010000392.1 GCA_936931335.1 uncultured Nostocoides sp.
GACATCGGCTGGGTGACCGGGCACTCCTACATCGTCTATGGGCCGTTGGCGAATGGCGCCACCCAGGTCATGTATGAGGGCACCCCCGACAGCCCGCACCAGGGCCGCTGGTGGGAGATCGTGGAGAAGTACCGCGTCTCGATCCTCTACACCGCGCCGACCGCGGTGCGCACCTTCATGAAGTGGGGCAGCGACATCCCCGGCAAGTTCGACCTGTCCTCGTTGCGAGTGCTCGGGTCGGTCGGTGAGCCGATCAACCCCGAGGCCTGGCTCTGGTATCGCAAATACATCGGCAGCGACCGCTGCCCCATCGTGGACACCTGGTGGCAGACCGAGACCGGGACGATCATGATCAGCCCGCTGCCCGGGGTGACCACGCTGGAGCCCGGCTCCGCGCAGAAGCCGATCCCGGGCATCTCCGCGGAGATCCTCGACGATGAGGGGCAGCCGTTCACCGAACCGGAGAAGGTCGGCTATCTGGTACTCACCAAGCCGTGGCCCTCGATGCTGCGCGGGATCTGGGGTGACCCGGAGCGCTACCGGGATACCTATTGGAGCCGGTTCGGGCCCAAGTACTACTTCGCCGGTGATGGCGCCAAGTACGACGCCGACGGCAACATCTGGCTGCTCGGGCGCGTGGACGATGTGATGAATGTGTCCGGTCACCGGATGTCCACGGCGGAGATCGAATCCGCGCTGGTCAGCCACCCCAAGGTGGCCGAGGCCGCCGTCGTCGGGGCGTCCGATGAGACCACCGGCCAGGCCGTGGTCGCCTTCGTCATCCTGCGCTCGGAGTTCGTGCAGGAGGCTGACGAGGAGGGCGAGGGCGGCGATCTGGTGGCCGAGCTGCGCAACCACGTGGCCAAGAACATCGGCCCGATCGCCAAGCCGCGCACGATCCTGATCGTTTCCGAACTGCCCAAGACCCGCTCGGGCAAGATCATGCGCCGCCTGCTCAAGGATGTCGCCGAGGGCCGCGAGGTCGGCGATGTCACCACCCTCGCCGACTCCTCGGTGATGTCGCTGATCCAGCAAGGCATGGGCTCCGGTTCCGGCGACTGACCCCGCATACGGCGAGCGGCCCCGGTTATTTTCGGGGCCGCTCGGTAGTTGTGGGGTATGGCGTGGTTAGCGGGGCCGTGCTCAGGTATGGCGTGACCCGCGCCCCAGCTATTCGCTGAGCTGCTCAGGTGACAGGTGCGGGGTCCAGTCGAGCTTGCGGACGGTGACCATGGTGCCCATGTCGCTGGAGGTCACATCCTCGATCAGTGTCACCGAGGTGTTGTGGATCTCGAACCATCCGGAGATCCCGTCGATGCCGAGGAAGGCACGCAGCAGCAGCTGGATGAAGTAGCCGTGGGTGACCAGGGCGACGGTGTCCTCATCGGCATAGGTCTCCCGCAGCCATTCGACGACGCTCCGGGCCCGGTCCTCGGCGGCCTCGACCTCTTCCACGACCTCGGCCGTATGCCAGCCTGCCTCCACCACCCCGTCGGGCCAGACCAGGCGGCCGGAGACCTCGGTCAGCGCCTCGCGGGTGCTGCCGGAGAAGGGGGTCTTCACCTCTTCCTCCTCGGTGAACAGCCCGCCCACCTCGAAGATCTCGGCGTGCGCCTGCAGCGGCAGGTCCAGCGCGTCGGCGATGGGCGCCGCGGTCTGCACCGCGCGCGTCATCAGGCTGCAGTGCAGGCCGTCGATGGCGTGCGGGAGGACACCGCCGGCCAGGGACTTGGCCAGCAGCCGGGCCTGCTCGTGGCCGAGGTCGGTGAGCGGGGCGTCCGGTTCCCGGCCATCGACCGCGCCGGTCTGCTCCCAGAGCAGGTTGTTGGTGGACTGACCGTGCCGGATGAGAAGGAAGCGCACCCTCGAAGTCTGTCACCCGGCATACCGGAGCGGGATATTCAACGCAATGGCTGACAATTGCACCGTGGTCCACGATGGCGCCCGACGAACCGGCCCGGCGAGGTTCGGCGATGGAGTTCGCCCGGTCGCGGCGATGACCCCCGCAGCGCGGCGGCGGCGAATGGCGCTAGTTGCCATGACGACGATGCTCACTGCTGGCTGCCTCCCGATCAGCCAGGCCGATGCCGATCATGAGGCCGCGATCTTCGCCGACGGGTTGCTCGCGCCCCGCCTGGAAAGCGAGCTGGGAGACCTCCGCGGCGAGTCGCCGCAGCGTCGGGTCCAGGCGATCCATGCCTGGCTCACCGCCCCCACCGCGGACTTCGCCGGCTCCATACCCGGCACCCTATGGGTCGCGGGAGCGCCGGACGGCTCGACGATCCCCGTCGCGGCGTACTCGCTCTGGTCCGACACCGCCTTTGTCAATGATGAGCGCTGGGGTCGGGTATGCCGCGAGTACGACGTGGGTGCGACGCTCACCTGGCGCGACGTCGCCTGCCCCAAAGGCACCCCGCGCGAACCGCCATATGACGCCGTTGGCGGGCCACCCCAATGACACTGACGCCGTAGTCCGGTAGGGGATCTGCGCCAGCGGATAGACACGTCCGCTCTGCATAGTGGAGCAAACATTCAATTAATGAGTTGATAATCGCCGTCGAGGGCGCCATAATCAACTTATCAGTTGAATGAGCCCTGACCGAGGAGAGATGGCGCAGGACGAGATCGGGCGGGTCTTCCTCGCCCTCGCCGACCCGACCCGGCGCGACCTGGTCGCCCGGCTGGCCGAGGGCGATGCGAGCGTCGGGGAACTGGCCGAGCCGTATGCGATGAGCCTGCAGGCGGTCTCCAAACATGTCGCCGTGCTCGAGGGCGCGGGGCTGGTCACCAAGACGGCCGACGCGCAGCGGCGCACCGTGCACTTGGAAGGTCAGGTGCTCGCCCTGGCCACCGGCTGGCTGGAGCGCTACCGGCGTCGAGCCGAAGAGCGCTACGCCCGGCTCGATGAGGTTCTCGCGGAAGAGGGTTCCGGCGGGACGGACGGCATACCGGCCCCGGACACGAATACCCAGGAGGCGTCATGACGAGGAAAACCCAGATTGAGGCCAGGACCGAGCTGCCCACCATCCGCGTCGAGCGCGAATTCGCGGCGTCGATGGCGCGGGTGTTCCGCGCGCATACCGACCCGGAGCTCGTCGCCCTGTGGATCGGGCCGCGGTCGGTGACCACCACCGTCGACGAGTGGGACTGCCGTCCCGGCGGCGCGTGGCGCTACACCGCGACTGCCGACGGCGAGCGGCACGAGTTCCGCGGCTGCTTCCACGATGTCCGGCCCGCCGATGGGGTGCTGGTGCAGACCTTTTCGTATGCCGGCTTCCCCGACTCGGTCGTGCTCGACCGGCTGCAGTTGACCGAACTCGAAGCGGGGCGCACCCGCCTGGTGACGGTTTCCCACTTCGAGGACTTCACGGCGCGCGACCAGATGCTCGCCAGCGATATGGAGACCGGCGTCTCCGAGGGCTACGACAAGCTCGACGACCTACTGCGACAAGGAGATTCTCATGATTGACCAGACCACGCATGACAAGACGCTGACCACCTGCCTCTGGTTCGACGGCCAGGCCGAGGAGGCGGCCCGCTTCTATACCGAGCCCTTCGGGGGCACGACCGATGACCGCACCGACTATCCCGCCGATGCCCCGGGCGAGGAGGGCTCGGCGATGACCGTGGACTTCGAGATCTTCGGGCAGCGCTTCGTCGGGCTCAATGGCGGACCGATGTACTCCTTCACCGAGGCCATCTCCTTCCAGATCCCCTGCGAGACCCAGGCGGAGATCGACCGCTACTGGGACGCGCTGACCGCCGATGGCGGGGAGGAAGGCCCGTGCGGCTGGTGCAAGGACAAGTTCGGCGTCAGTTGGCAGGTCATCCCGAGCCGGATGGGCGAGTGGTTCGGCGGGGACAACGCCGCGCAGGTCAACCAGGTCATGCAGCAGATGCGCAAGCTCGATATCGCCGCATTGCAGCAGGCGGCCGACGGCGCCTGACCTCAGGCTGTCGGGTGGGGTCACGGCATACTGCGAGGGCGATCCATCCGAACCTCGCCGAGGAGTCGATCCGTGACCTCACCCAGCGCCCCGGCGCTGATCGTCGACACGGGCACCCGGACCGGCCAGGACCGCGCGTGGGTCGCCGACGCGATCCGCAAACTGCGCGCCGACGCCAACCGCAGCTCCGACACCCACCTGCAGGCGATCGAGGTCCCGGGCCTGCCGGGCATCGACCTCTATCTCAAGGACGAGTCCACCCACCCGACCGGCAGCCTCAAGCACCGGCTGGCCCGCTCGCTCTTCCTCTATGGCTTGTGCAACGGGCGAATCGGCCCGGAGACCACGGTGGTCGAGGCCTCCAGCGGCTCCACCGCGGCAACAACAACATCGCCGAATCGATCTTCGAGCAGATGGCGCTGGAGGCGCACCCCATACCGGCCTGGATCGTCGTCGGCGCGGGCACCGGCGGCACCTCGGCGACGATCGGCCGGTATGTCCGTTATCGCGCCCTGGACACCCGGGTCTGCGTGGTCGACCCCGAGGGCTCGGCCTTCCTGCCGGCCTGGCGCGGGGAGTTCGCGGAGAGCGAGTGCACCCCCTCGCGAATCGAGGGCATCGGCCGCGCCCGTCCCGAACCCAGCTTCCTGCCCCCCGTCGTCGACCGGAGGCTCGGCATCCCGGACGCGGCCTCGGTGGCGGCAGTGCACTTCCTGCGCGAGCGCACCGGGATCGATGCCGGCCCCTCAACCGGCACGAACCTCTACGGGATGCTGCTGCTGGCCGCGCAGATGCGCGCCGCCGGGGAGCGCGGCTCGCTGGTCTCCTTGGTCTGCGACCGCGGGGAGCGGTATGCCGCGACCTACGGCGACCCGGATTGGCTCGCCACCCAGGGCATCGACGTGCGTCCGTATACCGATGTCCTCACCACCGCCTGCGACCGCGGCGAGTGGGTGGGCTAGCGGGAACCGCGCGCTATTGATGAGCAATAGCGGCGCTATCACGCCGGTATCGCTCATCAGTGTCTATCCGCGACAGAAGCGCCCGAATTGTCCAGCCATCACGGTGCCGCGCTACACAAAAGTACGCGAATTGCTCGGTCTGGCCGGACACGATAGCCAGGCGGCGCCATACGTGCTTATCTGCTGCCCACCACCGGCAGGGCGCGACGACGAGGTCGCGCGGCACGAAAGGGACGTCATGTTCACCGAAGGCCAGCTCTACTCCCCCGTCACCGCCACCGCGGATGGCGTGGTCGAGGTGCACCTGGGCGCCGACCACCCCGGGTTCACCGACACGGCATACCGGGCTCGGCGCGGCGAGATCGCGGCCGCCGCGATGTCCTGGCAGCCCGGCACCCCCGTGCCGACGATCGACTACGACCGTGGCGAGGACGAGATTTGGCGAGTGGCCAGCGCCGAACTCGCCCCCAAGCACGAGCGCTACGCCCACAGCGAGTATTTGCGCGCCAAGACCGCCCTCGGCTTGCCCACCGACCGGGTCCCCCAGTTGACCGAGGTCACCGAGCGTTTGGAGCCGCTGACCGGCTGGCAGTATGTCTGTGCCCCCGGCCTGGTGGCGCTGCGACAGTTCTATGGCTCCCTCGGCGACCGGATCTTCCACTCCACGCAGTACCTGCGCCACCCGAGCCAGCCGCTCTACACCCCCGAGCCGGACATCATCCACGAGGTGATCGGCCACGCCAACCAGCTCGCCAGCCCCCGCTTCGCCCGGTTGACCGAGGCCGCCGGCCAGGCGACCCAGCGTCTGGAGAACGACGAGGCGGTCAAGGTCGTCGCCGACGTCTTTTGGTTCAGCATGGAGTTCGGCGTCATCTGGGAGGACGGTCTGCTCAAGGCGTATGGCGCGGGCATCCTGTCCTCCTTTGGGGAGATGGACGAGTTCCGGCAGATGGAGATCCGTCCGCTCGACCTGCACCAGATGGCGACCATCCCCTACGACATCACCCGCTACCAGTCGACGCTCTTCGCCGCGGACAACCTCGACCAACTCGAGGACGTGGTCGGGGGCTTCTTCGACACGGTCGACGATGAGAGTGCGCTGCGGCTGAAGCAGGTGCCCGCCGCGGTCTGAGCGCCGGGCGTAGGGCCCCGGGGGCACGCGACGTTCGTGCGCGGACGCGGGTAAAATGGAGACCGGTGCGCCGGGAAGTCTGGTCGGCAGTCCGCATCGTCGACCCCGAAGGCATCCATGTCCCTGCCTCCCCCGCGCGGCCGCATTCTGTCGCGTCCCTCCTGGCCCGAGGCCACCGCCCTCAAGGCGGCCCTGCGCACCGAAACCGTCGGCGGCGCGCTCTTGCTCGGTGCCGCGCTGCTGGCGCTGATCTGGGCCAATAGCCCCTGGCATGAGTCCTACACCGCCCTGCGCGATTGGGAAGTCGGCGTCGACTGGGGGCACCTGCGCCTGCCGCTGGGCCACTGGGCGGCCGACGGCCTGCTCGCGATCTTCTTCTTCGTCGCCGGTCTGGAACTCAAGCGCGAGTTCCTCGTCGGTGATCTGCGCGATCCGCGCCGCGCCGCCGTTCCCGTCATCGCCGCCGTATGCGGGGTGCTCACCCCAGCGCTGGTCTACCTCGCGGTGGTGCGGTTCGGCGGCGCCGGCGGGGACGCGGCCCGCGGCTGGGCCATCCCGACGGCCACCGATATTGCCTTCGCGTTGGCGGTGCTCGCCGTCCTCGGCTCCCATCTGCCCACCGCGCTGCGCTCCTTCCTGCTCACCCTGGCGGTGGTCGACGACCTGATCGCCATCGTGATCATCGCCATCGGCTACACCGACGAATTCTCGGCCCAGTGGCTCCTGCTCGCCCTGGTGCCGCTGGCCGCCTTCGCCTTCCTCACCCAGCGGCGGATTACGTATGTCGCTCTGTTGCTCCCGCTCGCCGCGCTCACCTGGGGACTGGTGCACGCCTCCGGGGTGCACGCCACGGTCGCCGGGGTGGCGCTCGGACTGGTGGTGCCGGTCAAGCCCCGGGCGCGGGTGCCGGCGGTCAGCGTGCATTCGCGCTCCACCGATGTGGCGCACGTCTTCGAGCATCGGCTGCGGCCGCTGTCCGCCGGCCTGGCCGTCCCCCTGTTCGCCTTCTTCGCCGCTGGCGTGCGGGTGGTCGGCGGTGGGTTTGGCGCGGCCGTTGCCGATGCCGCCGCCCTGGGGGTGGTGGCGGGGCTCATCGTCGGCAAGTTCGTCGGGGTGCTCGGCGGGACCTATCTCACCGCCCGCTGCACCAAGGCCGACCTGGATCCGGATCTGGCCTGGATCGATGTCATCGGCCTGGCCTTCCTGACCGGGATCGGCTTCACCGTCTCCCTGCTGGTGGGCGAGCTCGCCTTCGGCGCGGGCAGTGACCGGGACGAACACGTCAAGCTGGCCATCCTGATCGGTTCGCTGCTGGCCTCCGCGCTGGCTGCCCTGATCCTCGTCCCGCGCAATGCCCGCTACCGGGCCGCCGCCGAACGCGAGGCGCTCGACGAGGATGGGGACGGCATACCGGACGTCTATCAGCGCAGGGACGCCGCGTCCGGCTGAGCGGATGGTCGCCGGGGCGGCTAGCGCTGCTGGCAGAGGCGGAGCATATTGCCGAAGGGATCGAGGAGGTCGATGGTCGGCCCGCCGGGAGCGTCATACTCGACCCCCGGCCGGAGCCGGGGGTAGGGCTTGGCGTGCAATTCGGCGAGAAGCGCCTCCGCATCCCGAATGGGGATCCAGACCGCCGAGCCGGGGGTGCCATCGCCGTGATGCTCCGAGAGGTCCAGCAGCGCGCCATCGCGCCGCAGCCGCAGATAGAGCGGAAGCCCTTCGGCGAAACGGTGCTCCCATTCCACCGTGAAGCCCAGGTAGTCGAGATAGAACTCCCGGGCATCATCGAAGCGCTGCACGCGCAGGATCGGCACCGGTGCCCCGAACATGCCGGCCTGGGGAGTGATCCTCATGGGCCCACCTTTTCGCCGGTGCCGCCCACCTGTCCAGGCCACCATGCCTGGTCCGGAGGCCCCGAGCGCCAATCGAGCGACTAAAGTGACGCGCGTGAGTACTTCTGTGGGCGACATGGACCCCGCCAAGGTCGGCACCGATGGCGCCACCGCGCTGAGCGCGGCCAACCCCCTCGCTCCCGCACCGGCCGCCGCCGAGCCCGGCCTGGTGTCCCGCGCGGGTGACCTGCGCACCCCGGACCGCGACGGCGAGCGGACCATCGGTCAGCTCGTCTCCGACGCCAGCCGCGAGGTCTCCAGCATCGTTCGCGCCGAGATCGCCCTGGCCAAGGCCGAGGTGACCGGCGGTTTGAAGATCGGTGGCAAGGGCGCGGGGCTGCTGGCCGGTGCCGCCTTCCTCGGGTTGCTGGGCCTGATCTTCCTCTTCCACACCCTCGCCTGGGTGCTCGACGTCTGGCTGCCGATCTGGGCGGGCTACCTGATCGTCACCCTGCTGCTGCTCATCGGCGCCGGGGTGCTTGGTCTGCTGGGCAAGAAGGCGCTGAGCCAGGCCAAGCCGAAGCCGGAGATCGCGATCGACGAGGCCCACAAGACGGTCGAAGCCGTCAAGCAGTCCGCCTGATCGGTCCGGTCTGAGCCACTCCGGTTTGGGCCAGTCCGGTCTGAGTCAGTCCGGTCGGGCTCAGCCCGCCGGGAGTAGCGGCAATAGGTCGGCGATCTCGGCGCGGGTACCGCTCCACCGGATGCGTCCGGCGTCTACGGCCTGCGCCCAAGTAAGCGCGCCGGTCGCCAAGCCCAGCCAGGTCTCCGCATCGGTTTCCACGGTGTTCGGCGGCGTGCCGCGCCGGTGCACCGGACCGTCGAGACATTGCACGGCCCCGTATGGCGGGACCCGCACCTCGACGCTGCGCCCGGGGTGGCGCACCGCCAACTCCTCCAGGCTGTAGCGCACCGCGAGCGCAGTCACCTGGCGTTCCCGCTCACCGGCCGTGAAGCGCTGCACTGCCTGCGCTCCGTCGGTGGGATCGATCCGGCGGCGGGGCGGCATACGGCCAATGCTGCCGTATGCCGCCCACCGGCTCAGCGGTAGGGGCGCTCCTGAATCCGCGCATAGCGCCGATCGGCCGCGTCGATGGAGGCCCGGGAGTTCAGGTCGACCCCGGCGCGAGCGGCTGCCGCGCGGGCGGCCGGCGAGTTCAGGTCGGGGGCGCGGAAGGACTTTGGGGTGATCCGGGCGTCCAGGGCGGCATACCGGCGCTGCTGGGCCGCCAAGCGGCCGGCCGAGGACCGGGCCGAGGCCAGCACCGCGTCGGTGACCCGCAGGGACGAGCCGGCGACATACGAGCTGACCACGGGGGTGTATCCGGAGGCGTGGCCGGCGGCATTAGGGTGATAGGACTCCACGATCGGCATGGAGAGTCCGTTGAGATAGGCGCCGCTGTCGCAGACCGCATGGCCGGTGAAGGTCCCGGTGGGGTTGGCGAAGGCGAAGCCATTGGCGCCGGCCAGGGCGGCGAGCTTGCCGTTGAGCAGGTCCGCGGTCTGGTTGAGGCGGGCCATCTCGGTGCCGGAGAACCAAGTGAACCAGTCGCAGTCCACCCCGTTGAAGATCCGCGGGTAGCCGACGATGGTGACCTTGGCCTGCGGGGCGCGGGCGCGAATCCCGGCATACAGGGTGTTCAGCGAGCCGGGCAGGGTGGCATTGATATAGCCCTGGGCGCGATTGATGGCGCCCATGCAGTCGCTCATCCACGAGGGCTGGGCGCAGGTCGTCAGCACGCTGGCGAAGCCCGCGTCATTGCCGCCGACGGAGAGGGTCACGTAGGCGGTGTCGGCGGTCAGCGCAGACAACTGGCTGGCGGTCACATCGGCGACGGTTGCACCGGAGCAGGCCCGCAGATTCAGCGCGTACCCACGGGCGCTGGCGATCAGGCTTGGGTAGGCATAAACCGAACGCAGACACTGCGATCCGTCGTTGAGGTAGGTGCGCGTGCCCACTCCGGAGGAGTAGCTGTCGCCGAGCGCGACATAGCTGGACCCGGCCGCCTGAGCCGGTATGGCGCTGGCCACCGCCAGCGCGCCGGCGCCGAGGGCGGCACCCACCGCGGCAGTGCTCCCAGCGCGGCGGGGACGGCGGGCGGCAGGCTCGGCGCGAGCGGGGGAAATCGCGGACATCGGCATTCCTTAGGCGAGGCGGGCGGGCGTGGGATTGCGTCCGTTTCGCTCCCTAGGGAGGGCGCGCTGCCCGTGGCTATACCGACGGCTTACCGACTTGATGCGGGAATCCCCGCGACCACCTCAGGCGCGTGGCTGGAAGTGCGTACCGGTCAGTCGCTCATAGGCCTCGACATAGCGCGACCTGGTCTGTGCGACAACAGAATCCGGCAGCGGCGGCGGAGGCTGCGGGGAGCTAGTCGACCAGCCCGATTCCGGGGCGGTGAGCCATTCGCGGACGAACTGTTTGTCGAAGCTCGGCTGCGGATGCCCCGGCTCCCAGCGATCGGCGGGCCAAAAGCGTGAGGAGTCCGGGGTCAGCACCTCATCGGCGAGCACCAGCCGGCCATCGCGGTCCACCCCGAACTCGACCTTGGTGTCGGCCAGCAGGATGCCCCGCTCGCTGGCGATCTCGTTGCCGCGCTTGAGGATCGCCACGGTCAGATCGCGCACCTGGGCGGCGCGCTCGGCTCCGATCAGGGACTCCACCTCGGCGAAGGAGATCGGCTGGTCGTGCTCGCCGGCTGGGGCCTTGCTGGAGGGGGTGAAGATTGGCTCCGGCAGCTGCGAGCCGTCCACCAGGCCGGCGGGCAGGGGCACGCCGCTGACCGTGCCTGTTCGTTGGTATTCCGTCAGCCCACCGCCGGTGAGATAGCCGCGGGCCACGCACTCTACGGGCAACATCTCCAGACGTTGTACGAGCACCGCGCGACCGGCCACCTCGTCCGGGACATCTTGGGAGAGAACGTGATTGGGCACCAGGTCGGCAAGCTGGTCGAACCACCACAGCGACAACTGGGTGAGCACCGCACCCTTGTCGGGGATCGCCGGCTCCAGGATGAAGTCGAAGGCGGAGATGCGATCGCTGGCCACCAACAGGAGTCGGTCGGGGTCGGGCTCGCGTCCGCCGCCCACTGGCGCATAGAGATCGCGCACCTTGCCCGAGTAGAGGTGGCGATAACCCGGCAACGGAAGCGCCGCGCTCATGCCCGCACCCCGCTCGCGCTCGGCACGGTGACCTCGCCACGGGCCGCCCGTTCGGCGATATCGCGGCGGAAATGCCCGTTCGGCAAGGCAATCCGTTCCAGCCCCCGGTATGCCGTCTCCCGCGCCTGCGTGAGGTCCGGCCCCGAGCCGACGACGCTGAGCACGCGACCACCGGCGGCCCGCACGCTGCCGTCGGCATCGCTGGTGGTGCCGGCGTGCAATACGGTCACACCCTGCTCCTCGGCCTCGTCAATGCCGGTGAGCTCGCCACCGGTCTGCGGCGCCTCGGGATAGCCGGGGGCCGCCAGGACGACCGTCACGCTGGCCTCGGGGCGCCATACCAGGGGTTCGGCGTGGGCCAAGGCGCCCGTCGCGCAGGCCAGCAGCAGTTCGGCGAGCGAGGTGACCAGTCGATCAAGGACAACCTGGGTCTCCGGGTCGCCGAAGCGGACGTTGAATTCCACCACCCGGGGGCCGCGCGCGGTCAGCGCCAAACCGACATACAGACATCCGATGAATGGGGTGCCGAGCGCGCGCATCCGGTCCACGGTCGGCTGGGCGATCCGGGCCACCACGTCCTCGGCCAGACCGGCGGGTGCCCAGTTCAGCGGCGAGTAGGCGCCCATCCCGCCGGTGTTCGGTCCGGCGTCGCCGTCGTGGACCCGTTTGAAGTCCTGCGCCGGGGCCAGCGGGACCACGGTGGTGCCATCGCTGAGACAGAAGAGCGAGACCTCGGGGCCGTCCAGGTACTCCTCGATGACCAGCCGGCCGTCGGCGCGCGCCAAGCAGGCGTCGACATGCGCCAGCGCGGCATCCCGATCCTCGGTGACCACCACGCCCTTGCCGCCGGCCAGGCCGTCGTCCTTGACCACATAGGGCGCGCCGAAGGCGTCGAGCGCATCCTGTGCCTCGGCCCTCGTGGTGCAGACATGCGCAAGCGCGGTGGGCACCCCGGCCTGCGCCATGACGTCCTTGGCGAAGGCCTTGGACCCCTCCAGCCGCGCCGCCTGCGCGCTCGGCCCGAAGGTGGGGATCCCAGCAGCGCGCAGATCGTCGGCCAGCCCGGCGACGAGTGGGGCCTCCGGACCGACAACGACCAGCGAAACCTCATGGCGGACAGCGATTTCCACGATGCCGGCAGAGTCGGCCAGGCCGCCGGGCAAGGGCTCGCAGTGGGCGCTCTGGGCGATGCCCGGGTTGCCGGGGACGGCGATCACGGCGTCGACCATCGGGTCGGCGGCGAGGGATTTGACCAGGGCGTGCTCACGGGCGCCGGAACCGACGACGAGGACCTTCACGGGCCCCACCTTACGCAGCGCCGCCATACCGCGGCCGGGTCAGCGCCATACCCCGGAGGACCCGCGGCGGTGGCTGTCGATCAGGTGAGTGTCCACGATCCCGAGCGCCTCCATCAGGGCGTACATCGTCGTGGGCCCGACATGCGCGAAACCCCGTGACTTGAGTGCCTTGGCGAGCGCCACGGACTTCGGTGACTGAGTGGGAATCTCGGCCACGGTCCGCGGCTGCGGGCTCACCTCGGGCCGGAAGGACCAGACGAAATCGGCCAGGCCGCCGTCGGCGCGCAGTCGAATGGTGGCCTGGGCATTGGTGATGGTCGCCGCGATCTTGCGTCGGTTGCGCACGATGCCCGGATCCGCCAGCAGCCGCTCCACTTCCTCCGGCCCGTATGCCGCCACCACGTCCGGATCGAAGTCATCGAAGGCGGTGCGGAAGGCAGGCCGTTTGCGCAGGATCGTCGCCCAGGACAGGCCGGACTGGAATGCCTCCAGGGTGAGCCGCTCGAAGACGCCGCGCTCGTCGCGGACCGGCATACCCCATTCGGTGTCGTAGTACTCGCGCAACAGGGGGTCGTATGCCGCCCACGGCGGCCGAGCCAGCCCATCGTCCCCGACGACGACTCCGAATTCGGTCATCTGCCCAGCGTGGCACGGACCACCGACACCCCCGGCGCCGAGGCGGCATACGAACGGGCGTCAACACGCGGCACAGCGAGTAAAAAAGGCGAGCGCGGCGTTCCCGAGGAGCAGGGGGGGATCCCCGGGAACACCGCGCTCGGCGCGTGGCGCCTGGTTGGGGGGAACCGGCGCGCGACGCGCGTGGTTGACGCGGGATCAACCGCACCTAGTTTCACACTTGCGTACCGCGCAGTAAAGTCCGCCGATCGTCGGGAGTCCGACATTGACGGAAACCCGTCAATGGTGGGACCCTTTTCGGCATGGTCGGGGATGAGCCGCCGTTGACCGCCGCGACCGCAGACGCCCGGGTCCTCAGCGAGGAAGACATCGCGCAGGTCTATCTGACGTTGTTGTCCCAGCCGGCGCCGGATCGCGAGTCCCTGGTGGCGGCCGGCATCGAGGAGAGCACCATCGCCCTGGCCTCGGTAGCCCTCATCGGCCGTGGCCTGCTCATCGTTGCCGAGGACGGCAGCTGGGATGTCCCCTCCCCCGATATGGCCCTGGATGCCTGGGCCTCGGACACCGAGCGCCGGGCGCGCTCATGGCGTGCATCCGCCAACGAACTCCAGCAGATCTATTTCTCCGCGCGCCAACACGTGGTCGAATCGACGGTCCGCGAGCTCTCCTCGCTGGCCGATATCGCGTCCGCGACCGCCACCATCACGGCCGCGGCCCAAGCCGAGATCCTCTGTCTGCGAGCGGATTCGCGACGCACCCGCCAACTCCTGCTCGACCCCTACAACTCCCACCGGGAAATCTTCCGCAATGCGCGGGGAGAGGTGATCGACATCCGCGCGGTCTATGACCCCGCCGTCCTGGACACCGCCGGCGCCCTGGATGCCTTGCGCGAGCGGGTGATCGGTGGGGAGGACATCCGGATCAGCGGCCCGTTGCACTTCTCTGCGATCATCGTCGACGAACAAGCCGCCGTCATCGAGTTCACCAATCAGGACCCGAGCGGATCGGGCGCCTTGCTCATTCGTAGCCGATCCTTCGTCCAAGCACTGGTGAGTTTCACCGAGGCGACCTGGCAGGTGGGGGTGCCGCTGACGCCCGAGGACACCCCGTCCAGTTCCGCCGCAGCCACGCGGGACGCGATCATCCTGCGCCTGCTGGCCAGCGGCGCGAGCGACTCGACCATCACTCGCCGGCTGGGCATCTCCCAGCGCACCGTGGAACGCCGGGTGCGCCACCTGATGGACTCCCTTGGCGCGGAGACGCGGTTCCAGGCCGGGGTCGAGGCGGCGCGTCAGGGATTGGTCTGAGACTGACCGACGACCCCAGCCCCGGGGCTGGTTTGCGCCGCCCCTGCCGGTTGGTAGTGCGCTGCTTATAGACTTATGCGTTCCCCGCCCGACCGCGTGACCCGATCGTGAGTGAAACTCGTGCGCAAGACCCCCACCGCGCCGGCCGCCGACGAGCTTGCGCGGGAGATTGCCGTCGAACAGGCCCATGTCGATCGCGTCTATGCCGAACTGACCCTGGCCAGCGAGCGCGCCGGTCTGGTCGCCGCCGACGGTATGGCGCGTGGCCGCACCGAGCGCACCGGCGGCCCCCGGGATGAGGAGTTGACCGGACTCTTCGAGCGCGACGCCCTGGTCTTCGCCGCGGCCAAGCGCCAGGCCACCCTGGACACGCAGTACGAGGGCCTGGTCTTCGGGCGCCTGGACCTGGCCGACCTGGGCCGGGACCGGGATGCCCCGGCGGCAGACCTGCCGGACGAATGGTGGCTCACCCCCGATCGCGAGGTGCGCTACATCGGCCGCCTCGGGGTGCGCGATGCGGACTACGAACCGCTGGTCGTCGACTGGCGAGCCCCGGCGGCCGCCGCCTTCTATCGGGCCACCCCCGTGCAGCCCCACGGCGTGATCCGCCGACGCGTGCTGCGCAGTTCCGGCGCACGCGTGGTCGGCATCGAGGACGACCTGATGGCCCCGGAGGCACCGGACGATCTGGTGATCTCCGGCGATGGCGCGCTGCTGGCGGCGCTGACCCGCTCCCGCGGTGCCCGGATGCGCGACATCGTGGCGACCATCCAGCGCCACCAGGACGAGGCCATCCGCGCCCCCGGGCGCGGGGTCACCGAGATCACCGGCGGGCCGGGCACCGGCAAGACGGTGGTCGCGCTGCACCGGGCGGCATACCTGCTCT
Organism: uncultured Nostocoides sp.; assembly: GCA_936931335.1. GTDB lineage: Bacteria > Actinomycetota > Actinomycetes > Actinomycetales > Dermatophilaceae > Nostocoides_A. The sequence continues at coordinate 15,223 of CAKZIH010000392.1, forward strand.
ATGCCGAGCGCCGCCGGTATGAGGGCGGTGGCATCCTCGTGGTCGGGCCGTCGACCGCCTATACGGCCTATATCGAGCGGGTTTTGCCTTCTCTCGGTGAGGAATCCGTCGTCCTGCGCTCGCTCGGGGATCTCGTCGACGCGGTGAGCACCGCGCGCTTGGATCAGCCCGCGGTGGCCGCGATCAAGGGCAGCCTGCGAGTGCGCCGGCTGCTGGCGCGCGCCGCCGACGGCCCGGTGCCCGGCTCCCCGGAGCTCTTCCGGGCATTCGTTGGCGGACAGGCGATCTCGCTGCCGGCCGCGACCCTGGAGACGGTGCGCGCCAAGGCGCTGCGCAGCCACCCCCGCAACCGGGCGCAACAGTCCGCGCGCGACCTGCTCGCCGAGGCCGCCTGGGCCACCCACCGGATCGGCGAGCGCAGCGAGTTCATGGCCGCCTTCGCCGAGTCGATGGCGGTGGATGACTTCATGGAGGAGTGGTGGCCGCAGCTCGACCCGCGCGAGGTCCTGCTCTGGCTCGCGGACACCGACCTGGCCTACCGCGTCGGCCGCGGCATCTTCACCGATGGGGAACTCGCGGCACTGGCCGAGTCGATGCGCGAGGCACTCGAGACGGGCACCTGGAGCATCGCCGATATCGCCCTGATCGACGACTTGGACGCCCGGCTGGGCCCGGTGCAGCAGCGAGTCGAGGAACGCGGCTTCTACGAGATCGATGAACTGGACGAGCGGGCCGCCGCGCGCGCCCTCGGGGACAGTGGCGCCCAGCGGGCTTCGGTCGGCCGCGCCCCGCGCTCGGACAACCCGCGTGAACGCTTGCTGCACAGCACGATCGGCGAACCGGCTGAATATGCGCACGTGCTGGTGGACGAGGCACAGGACCTTTCCCCCATGCAGTGGCGGATGATCGGGCGCCGCGGTGAGTATGCGTCGTGGACCGTCGTCGGCGACGCGGCGCAGGCGTCCTGGACCGATCCGGGCGAGGCAGCCAGCGCCCGGGACAAGGCGTTTGGGCGCCAGCCGCGGCGGCACTTCCATATGGACACCAACTACCGCAATGCTCGCGAGATCTTCGATTACGCGCGCGACGTCATCCTGCCCTCGGTGCCGGATGCGGACATACCGAATGCGGTGCGGGAGACCGGGATCCGGCCACTCGAGCAGCCGCTGGGTGCGGATGTCCGAGCCGAGACCGAGGCGGCCGTGGCCGCCCTGCTGACGCAGGTCGACGGGTCGATCGCGGTGATCACCCCGGCCCGGTATGCCGATCGCCTCGCCGCTCTGAACGGCAGCGGGGACGGCCGGGTCCAGGTACTCGACCCGATGTCCACCAAGGGCCTGGAATGGGATGCCACCGTGGTCGTCGACCCGGACGCCATCGCCGGCGAGTCGCCGGGCGGCATCCGGGTGCTCTATGTGGTGCTTACCCGCGCCGCGCACCGGATGACCGTCCTGCGTCGAGAACTGGACCACGAGCCGGCCGAGATCGCCTGACGCGCCCCGGGCCGATCGATCGGCCCGGGCTCATAGGCTGGCGTCATGACTGAAATCGAGTTCTTCTTCGATCCCAGCTGCCCGTTCTGTTGGATCACCAGCCGCTGGCTGCTGGAGGTGCAGGGCGAGCGTGACATCGACATCACCTGGCGTCAGTTCAGCCTGGCCATCAAGAACAAGGAACTCGCCAATGACGGCTCCGACGAGTCGCCCCACGGGGAGGTCCACCGCGCCGCGCACAACGTCAACCGGGTGATTCTGGCCGCCGTCGAGCAGGGCGCATCCGCGATCGACCTCTACACGGCATTCGGCACCCGCAACCACATCGACGGCCGCGAGTATGACGACGCGATGATCACCGAGGTGCTCGCCGAGCAGGGGCTCTCGGCCGACCTGGCGAAGGCCGCCCAGGACACCTCCTACGACGCCAAGCTCGAGAAGGAGTTGCAGAGCGCCCTGGACGCCGCCGGCGGCGAGGTGGGCGTGCCCACCATCGTCTTCACCGGCAAGGACGGCAAGCGGCTCGGCTACTTCGGTCCGGTGCTCAACGAGATGCCCGAACGCGAGGAGGGTCTGGCGATCTGGGACGGGCTGGAGAAACTGGCCACCGTCACCTCCTTTTACGAACTCAAGCGCACCCGCCCTAAGGGCGGCCCGGACACCGCCAGCACCGCCGGTCGTTCCTGACCCGCGCCGGTATGGCGTGACCTGCGCGCCATACCGGCTCTGTCACGCCACAGCCCGCTGGCTCCCGTCGGCTTTAGTCGGACCGGGAGCCAGCGGGCTTTGTCATTGGCGGGTTGCCGCTCAGTCGAGCAGCGGGAAGCGCTCGATGATCTCGTCCCGGCCGGGCCCGACACCGATCGCGGACACCCGGGCGCCGATCAGTTCCTCCACGCGCAGCACGTATGCCTGGGCATTCTCCGGCAGATCCTCGAACCGGCGCACCGCCGAGATGTCCTCCCACCAGCCGTCCATCGCCTCATACACGGGGGTGGCGTGGTGGAAATCGCTCTGGTTGACCGGCATCTCGTCGTGACGGACACCGTCCACGTCGTAGGCGACGCAGATCGGCACCTGCTCCAGACCGGTGAGCACATCCAGTTTGGTGACCACAAAATCGGTGACCCCATTGATCCGCGTGGCATAGCGCCCGATGACCGTGTCCATCCAGCCGCAGCGGCGGGGACGGCCGGTGGTCGTGCCATATTCCGCGCCGGTCTTGCGCAGGAACTCCCCGTGATCGTCGAAAAGCTCTGTGGGGAAAGGACCTTCGCCCACGCGGGTGGTGTACGCCTTGAGGATCGCGATGACCCGGGAGACGCGGGTCGGCGGGATCCCGGATCCGGTGCACGCCCCGCCAGCGGTGGCATTGGAGGAGGTCACATAGGGGTAGGTCCCGTGATCGACATCGAGCAAGGTTGCCTGGCCGGCCTCGAGCAGCACATTCTTGCCCTCGTCCAAGGCGCGCTCTAGCAGCAGACTGGTGTCGGCGACCATGGGGGCGAGGCGCTCGGCATACGGGAGCAACTCGGCCATCACCTCGGCGACGGTGATCGCACGACGGTTGTAAATCTTGGTGAGCACCTGGTTCTTGAACTCCAGGGCGGCCTCGACCTTTTGCTCGAGGATGTGCTCGTCGAAGAGGTCTTGGACGCGAATCCCGTTGCGGGACATCTTGTCCGCATAGGTCGGCCCGATCCCGCGGCCGGTGGTGCCGATCTTGCGGGAGCCGAGGAAGCGTTCGGTGACCTTGTCCAGGGTGCGGTTGTAGGGCGCGATCACATGGGCGCTGGCGCTGACCACGAGCTTGTCGGTGGCCACGCCCCGCTCGGCCAGGCCCTCAAGTTCGCGAAAGAGCACCTCGAGGTCGATGACCACGCCATTGCCGATCACCGGGGTACAGGTGGGGGTGAGGATCCCGCTCGGCACCAGGTGCAGGGCGTACTTCTCGCCATCGATAACGATGGTGTGGCCGGCGTTGTTGCCGCCGTTGAACTTCACGACGTAATCGACGTCGCTGCCCATTAGGTCGGTGGCCTTGCCCTTGCCCTCGTCGCCCCATTGGGCGCCGACCAGCACGATCGCCGGCATCTTGATCCCCTTCGTCGTCGGGTCGCCAGGACAGGCTAGTCGTATGCGGGGTGCCCGCCCGCTGTCGGCCGCCGTCCGGTTGGGCGTCTGGTCGGGTCAGTCGCCGCGTGGCGGGTACTTGTATGGCGTTGTCGTCGCCACCCGGTGCAGCCCCAGCGAGCGCAGGATCGGCTCCGACTCCGGCGAGGCATCGACCCGGGCCAAGGTCGCGCCCCGTTCCAGCGCCCAGCGGGCCCGCTGCGCCAGCAGGGCCCGGAAGAGCCCGCGGCGGCGCCAGTCGGGATGGGTGGTGCCGCCCCACATACCGGCGAAGTCTGTGCCCGGGTGGAGCGACACCCGGGCCGCGCAGAGCACCGGGCCATCGGGCGCCTGCTCGGCCAGTAGCGCATATTCATTGTCCGAGACGGGGATCGGCTCGTCGTCGCGGTATGGGTCGGCGTCGGCGCGGCCCCATTGGCCACCCCAGACCAGCTCGTAGAGCTGCTGGACCCGGCGGGCGTCGCCGCGGGTGCGGACCTGGCGCAGGGATACCCCGTCGGGGAGTTTGACCTCGCCGGCCAGCGCCCGCAAGTCCCCGAGCATCAGCGCCTCGTCATCCTCCCGGGCAAAGCCGGCGCGCACCAGGCGCTCGCCGAGGTCGGCGGGCGCGTCATAGGAGTAGGTCTTCCACTCCAGGGGGAAACCGAGCGCGGCGAAGTGGTCGCGTTCGGCGGTGATGACGGCATCGGGATCGGAGCCGAGCCCCTCCGGGGACTCCACCATGGCCCAACGGTCGTCGGGCTCGTCGCGCCATACCCGACGGACGAGGCCGGAGCGCTCGGTGTGGGTGCCGGGGATGCGGCCATCCGCGTCGTCGAGGCGCAGCTGCTCGTGGAAGACCCGCAGCAGGCTGTCGGGATCGCGGCTGTGGTCCGACTCGGGGCTCACGCCGCGGTCACAGCCCGAGTTCGCGGGCCGCCTCGGGACTGGCGGCGCGCAGGAACTCGGTGCAGCGCCCGCGCTCCTCCTCCTCGCCGATCGCGTCTGCGGCCTTGGCCAGCCCGGCCAGTGCGAGCAGGAAGCCGCGGTTGGGCTCGTGGCCCCACGGAATCGGGCCCTGGCCGCGCCAACCCGCGCGGCGCAGGGCGTCGAGCCCGCGGTGATAGCCGGTGCGCGCATAGGCGTAGGCCGCGACCTTGTCCCCGGCGGCGAGCGCGTCCTGCGAGAGCGTGGCCCAGGCCCGGCAGGAGGCCGGGTATGCCGCGGCCACCTCGGCCGCGGATTCCCCGCCGCCGGCGAGACGGGCGGCGGCGGGGTCCTCGGGCAGGCGGGTCTCGGGGATGCCGAGCAGGTCCGTCATACGGTGATCACCTTTGCGAGTGGGGTCGAGACTTCGAGCTTTGGGAGGGAAACCTCCACTTCGCAACGGAAATGTTCCGGCACAAAGTGGAGGTTTCCGGCACTGGGCGGGAAACTTCCCCGGCCCCAGATCAGGCGGAGTGGGTGCCGGCGGAGCGCAGGTTCTCGCAGGCCTCGACGACGCGGGCCGCCATACCGGCCTCGGCCTCCTTGCCCCACGAGCGCGGGTCGTACTGCTTCTTGTTGCCGACCTCGCCGTCGATCTTGAGCACGCCACCGTAGTTCTGCAGCATCCAGCCAGCCACCGGGCGGGTGAAGGCGTACTGGGTGTCGGTGTCGACGTTCATCTTGACCACGCCATAGCCGACGGCCTCGGCGATCTCCTCGGGCAGCGAGCCGGAGCCGCCGTGGAAGACCAGGTGGAAGGGCTTGGCGTCGTCGGCCAGGCCAAGCTCGCGGGCGGCGGCCTGCTGGGCGGCCTGGAGGACCTGCGGGCGCAACTTCACATTGCCCGGCTTGTAGACGCCGTGCACATTGCCGAAGGTCAGCGCGGTCATGTAGTAGCCGCGCTCCCCGCCGCCGAGCGCCTTCACGGTGGCGACGGCGTCCTCGGGGGTGGAGTAGAGCTTGTCGTTGATGGCGTTCTCCACACCATCCTCTTCGCCACCAACCACGCCGACCTCGATCTCGAGGATCACCTTGGCGGCCTTGCACTTCTCCAGCAGGTCCTCGGCGATGCGCAGGTTCTCATCCAGGGGCACGGCGGAGCCGTCCCACATGTGCGACTGGAAGATCGGCAGGCCGCCGGCGTCCACGCGCTCCTGGGAGAGGGCGAGCAGGGGGCGTACGAAGTTGTCGAGCTTGTCCTGTGGGCAGTGGTCGGTGTGCAGCGCAATATTTACCGGGTAGTTCTTGGCGACCTCCTGCGCGTAGGCCGCGAGCGCGACGGCACCGGTCACCATGTCTTTGATGGTGGAGCCGGAGGCGTACTCGGCGCCGCCGGTGGACACCTGGATGATGCCGTCGGAGCCGGCCTCGGCGAAGCCCCGGATCGCGGCGGTGACCGTCTGGCTGGAGGTGATATTGATCGCCGGGTAGGCGAACGAGCCATTCTTGGCCCGGTCGAGCATGTCGGCGTAGATCTCTGGGGTGGCGATGGGCACGTGCTGCTCCTTCTAGCGATACCGCTGTGGGGTCGCTCCGATCCTGCCATGTGTACCGCCGGCAGGGGTGGGCGTCTCGCGGGTCCGTCGGTATGCCGGCGGCCGTCCGTCCAACCGGTGACGGCGCGGGTCAGGCCACGTCGATCTCGTCGGCTCCGGTCAGTCGCGCCAATTCGGCATACGTCGTGGAAAACACGGTATGGCTGTGCCCCGCCGCCGCCCAGATCGTCGGATAGTCCGCGAGCGCCCGGTCGAGGTAGCTGGCGATGGGCGCGGGGTGGCCGACCGGGGCTACTCCCCCGATCACCTGACCCGTTGCCGCGCGGACGAACTCGGGGGTCGCCCGGGCGAGGCTGGGCAGGCCCTGCTCGGCCGACACCTTGACCACATCGACGCGGTGCGCGCCGGAGGTGAGGATGAGGACCGGCGTGCGCGCGGCATCGAAGAGCAGCGAGTTCGCGATCGCTCCCGTCTCGCAGCCGAGCGCCGCCGCAGCAGCGGCAGCGGTGCGTACTCCCTCGCCGAACACGCGCACCTCGCCGTGCCAGCCCCGCTCGTGCAGGGCGGCGAGGACGGCGCGTACCGAGGGATGCGCGAGCAGTGGGTCCACCGCCTGGGAGTCCGCATCCGATCCAGCAGCCGGGGACTCGTCCGCCTGCGGTTCGGTTGTTGACGGCGCGGCGACCAACGGCTCGGCGGATTGCGCCTGCGGGGATTGGGCATCCACGCCCAGCGGGGCGAGCACCTCGACTCGATTGCCAAACGGATCGCTGCAGTGGAACCGCAGATGCCCGGGGAAGCTCTCCCGCTCCCGGTGGACCACCTCGACCCCACGCCCGGCGAGCCGCGCGGCCAAGGCATCGAGTTCGGCGACGGAGCCGAGGACGAGCGCCGGATGCGCCTTGCGCGCCGGTGCGAACGGCTCCTCGACGCCGAGGTGGATCTCCGCGGTGACCTGACCATCGGCGACCTGACCATCGGCATACGCCCGGAACCAGCAGCCACCGCGAGCGGCGAGATCGGCGGGTTTGTCGACCTCGATGAGACCGAGTCCGTCGGCATAGAAGCTCCGGGCGTCGGCCTCGCCTCCGCGCGGGATGGCGAGCTGGACATGGTGCAGTCTCATCGGGCCTCCAAAGTATCTTGACGTCAAGATATCAGTCGGACGTCCACCCCGCACGGAACTCGATCGACCCAGCGGCCGGCTCAGCCGGCCCGCCCGACCTCCCTAGCCCGGTGCTCCAGATGAGTGCGCTCGGCATCGTTGGCGCACAAGGCGATCGCCTCGGCATACGCCGCTGCCGCCGCCGCGTTGTCTCCCGCGCGGGCCAGCAATTCAGCGCGCACCGCGGGCACCCGGTGGCTGCCGGGGATCTGTACATCCGCCAGGGCGTCGAGCCCGGCGCGGGGACCGGCGGCCTCGGCGAGCGCAACCGCCCGGGCCAGTTGCGCCGGCGGCGATGGGGCGAGCCGCAGCAGGTCGTCATAGAGCGCGACGATCCGATCCCAGCGGGTGGCAGCGGCGATCGGCGCATTGGCATGCTCGGCCGCGATCCGCGCCTGGATCAGGTATGCCGCCGCCTGCACCGTGATCGGCCGGGGCGCGTCCAGCGTGGCCAGCAGCGCATTGGCCTCGGCGATCTCCTCGTCATGCCAGCGGCTGCGCTCCTGGTCGGGCAGCAGGACGAGGTCGCCGGCGGCATCGGTGCGCGCATCCCGCCGCGAATGCTGGAGCAGCAACAGCGCGAGCAGGCTGACCAGGACCGGTTCGCCGGGCCGCAGCCCGAGCACCACCCGAACCAGCCGGATCGCCTCCCCCGCCATATCGGTGCGCACCACATCCGGGCCGCTGCCCGGTTGATAGCCCGCGGTGAACGCCAGGTATGCCGTTTGCGCCACCGTGTCCAGTCGCCCCGGCAGGTCCTCGCGGCCGGGTACCGCGAACGGGATTCCCGCGGCGACGATCTTCTTCTTGGCGCGGGTGATCCGCGCCGCCACGGTCGGCTCCGGGACGAGGAAGAGCCGGGCGATCTCGGCCGTGCTCACACCCAGCACGAGCCGCAGCGCCAGCGCGCTGGCCGCCTCGGGCGCCAGCGCCGGGTGGGTGCACATGAGCACCAGGCGCAGCAGGTCGTCCTCGACGAGATCCCCGGGGTCGGCCATCGCACCTTCCTTCTCCTGCCGATGCTGCGCCTCGGTCACCAAAAGCGGCATCTTGCGGTGTGCCATCGCCTCCCCGCGCAGCCGGTCGAGGATCCGGCGCCGGGCCGCGGTATGCAGCCACGCCGCCGGATTGCCCGGTATGCCGTCCGCCGGCCACGTCCGTGCGGCCGCCTCGACCGCATCCCCGAGGGCGTCCTCGACCAGGTCGAGGCGACGGAAGCGCGCGAGGAGCAGAGCCAGGAGCCGGCCCCACTCCTCGCGCACCGCTGTGGCTAGAGCCTCTTCGGCCGCAGCCGTCGGAGCCATCAGACCCCGTCGATGACGATGGTCGGGCGGATCTCCACGGCATACGTGCGCGGGAGCAACTTGCCGGCCGCGATGGCGGTGTCCAGGTCGGGCACCTCGATGTCGTAGTAGCCGCCGATGATCTCCGCGAGTTCCGCGAACGGCCCGTCGTTGACCACGGCTTGCTCGCCCTCGTGGCGGATCGTGGTGGCCATATCGGGCCCGGCGAGCGCGGCCGAGGAGACCCGGCGCCCGTGGGCGTCCACGAAGGCTTCGAAGCGGCCATGCGCGGCGAAGTACTCCTCTCGGGCCGCCTCGTCCGCGTCCTCCCAGGCACCAGGATCTTCCGCGACTAGGATCAGATAGCGCGTCATCACACGCGGTCCTCGTCGGTGGCGATCGGGCGCACCTCGACGCGATCCCCGAGCTGCGCCAGCGTCTGGCAGCAATCGAGCAGATCATCGAGATCGTCGGTGCGGACCTGATAGAAGCCGCCGACCTGCTCGGTGGATTCGGCATAGGGCCCGTCGGTGACCGGCCCGCCGCCGCCGGGGATCCACCGGGCGGTCGAAGAATCCTTGAGTTCGGCGCCGCCGACGACCTGGTGGCCACGCTCGGCGAGTTGCTGGCCGAAGCGGCCGTAGGTCGCATAGCCAGCCGCGCGTTCCTGCGCCGTCATCGTGGTCCACCAGCGATCGGCGTCGCCGGTGATGAGAACGACATATTCGGTCATTTCCCCGTCCTTTCTGCAGTGGTGCGGCGGCGGGGTGCCGCCCGATCCCTGTGCTGACGATCGAACAGCATCGGGATCGACAACGCGCCGCCAACAAATTGCTGCTCAGTTCGCGAACGCCTTGGCCAGGGTGATCATCCGCGCCCGGAAGTCATCGCCGGCCGACCCGTGCTCGGCCGCCCAGAGTCCGTTAAGGACCAGCCGGACGAAGGTCCACCGCGCCACCCGGTCCGGATCCAGACCGGCCGCCTCTGCGACCACCTCGGCCCGCAACCGGACATGCACCCGTGGGTTATATGCCGCAGTGGTGGCCTCGGCGCGGTTCCAGACGATGGGGGCGACTGCATACGCCCATTCGCCGGAAACCGGCTTGGGGTCGATGGCGAGCCAGTCGCCACGCGCCGGATCCAGCGGCGCCAGCACGTTCAGGTCGTGCAGATCCTCGTGCACGAGCCGGCCGTCGATATCGCTCTCCCGCAAGGATTCCAGGGTGTCCGCGGCCTGCTCCGCCAACCGTCGCGGGAGCAGCGGGGAGCCCGCGCGCAGCGCCGGGAGCCACCGATCCACCTTGTCGGAGAGCCGATCGTATTGCGGGCCGGCCGGGCGGTCCAGCCGTCGCATCAGGCCACCGATGACCTCACAGGCCTCCAGGATCGGGACGCTGGTCAACTCCCGGTCGGCATCGAGTCGTTCGAGCAGCAGGACGTATGCCGCCGGGTCCGCCGCCAGCAGCCGCACCGCTCCGGCGCCATCCCAGTGCCGCAGCGCGAGGTGCTCGTGCCGGGCTTCGGGATGCGGCCAACTCACCTTGAGCGCGGCCGGCTCACTGCCGCGGCGCACCGGGACGACGAGCGCGCATTCTCCGTGCCGGACTGGTCCATCGACTCGCAGATCCCAGGCGTCGAGGTGCTCGGCGACGATCGCCGGCGCGCGCCGCAGCCAGTCCATCGCGGACCGGTCCTGAGGCGACCGGCTCGCGAAGAGTTCCCGCAGCGATTCGGGAACCAGGGGCTCCGTCACCGGGTGCGGCCCTCCCGCAGCATCTCGAGCGCCTGACCGGCGCGACGCTCACGGGCCGCCGCCTGCTTGCCCCCACCAACCCATTCGGCGTACTCCCGGCGATGGGTGAACGACAACCGTTCGTATGCCGCAGCCGCCTCCCCTTCCCCGGCCAGCGCGGCCGCCAGTTCAGCGGGCGCCTCGACCTCCCGGGGAGCCTCGGCGACGGCGATCCGCACCTCGACCCGATCACCGATCTGGACCTCCAGGGCAGCCCGGTTGGCCTTGCTCAGACCAATAAGATTCTCCCCACCCATCACCGCGAGGCGAAGGCGGGCCGTCCGGGAGCCGATCGTCACCGCGACCGGCGCGCGCTTGCCCGCGCCCAGTTCGGCGACCTGCGCGTCGCTGAGGATGATGGCGGCGGCCGGGCCGCGGGGCTCCAGGACGGTGGTGAGGGACAGCTCGCTCATCCCCGGATTATCCCCGGCGGAGTCGCCCGCGCGGCCGGATGCGTGGGTTGGCGAGCGCCTGAACGTGCGCCGCACGACGTCCGGCGGCGCACGTTCACCGCCAGCGGATCCGCAGGGTGGCGCCAGCGGCGAACCGGTCGGTGCGATCGGGTTCGGTACCGGTGTCGAGCACAACCTTGGCGGCGGGGATGGTCGTCGACCAGGAGTGCTTGCCACCGGCGGCCACTCCCTGGGCGGCCCGGTCCGCGGGCAGACCGAGCGCTGTGCTCACCCCACGCACGAAGTCGGCGATCTCGGCATTGGTCCCGGTCAGGTGCACGATCGTCGATCCGGGCGGCTTGTCTCCTGCCGGGTCCAGGTCGTGAGCGTCCGGATCCCCGGAGCTGGACATCATCGAGTCCATCGGCACACGAGTGCGGCCCTCGGGGCCGGTCAACGCCAGGATCAGCCGCTCGTCCGGCTCGGCATGGATGTCCGCCGTGCCATACGTGTCCCGGAAGCCGAGCTGCTCGCGGGAGGGGCGGTGCCGGGCGTCCAACCGGACCGTGCCGTCGTGAAGGACCCGATCGATGGCCGCGTCGTGATACATCCCCACATAGATATTGAGGACCACCCGGACCCGGTGATCCTCGTGCTCGGTGAAGCGCAGCGACATGCTCAGCCAATCCTGCACCCGCGAGGAGAAATACACGTCGAACGGCATCGGCTCCTCGCCTGCGCGAGCGGCCCGCAGCCGGGCCACATCGTGGTCCGTCAGATCCAGGATCGGCGCCAGCTCGACCATCGCGTCCAGAGCGGCGTTGGCGTCCGGATAGCGCGCCTGCACCGTGGCCTGTTGCGGCTCGTGGGTGAGCACGGTCTCGCCATAGCCGCCGCTGCCGTTGGTGGCGACCATCACCGAGGTGGCCGGCAGGGTGCCTCGGCCGCGAGGCAGGGTGAGGTGCAGGTCGAAGGGTCCGCCGATCGGGCGCCTGGTAAGCGTGCCAGGACTCGCCCTCGCCGAGCCCCACCGCTTCCCGGGTCGGCCGCGTGGACAAATCCCAGTCCAAGGGTTCCCGCTGCGTGACGCCCCCGCCTTTCGCCGTCGCTGAGCCGGACGACCCCGGCTCCGCCGAGCCCAATGTGGCTGACCCCGATGTCGCCGAGTCCGACGGCTCCGCCCCCGACGGTTCCGAGGTGGATTAGCTGGACGGGCCGACGGAGACGGACACACTGCACCCACCCACGGCGATCACCAGCGACCCGGCACCGAGCGTGCCGACCCGCCGCACCCAGCGCCCCATGGTCACACCGTGAAGATTCCGTAGCCGAAGCCGGCCAGTGCAATGGCGCCGTTCTGGACGCTCGCGCCCCGGCCCCAGACGTGCTCGGCACGGACGGCCTCGGGCACCTCGAGGCGGGCCGGCTCGCGGCGCGGGTTGACCACGACCAGGTGGGAATCACCACGCAGCCAGGCCAGCGGATAGCCGGCATGGAGAACCCGGGTGGGCTCGTGCCCCTGCAGCGCCGGCGTCGCCCGGCGCAGCGCGAGCAGGTCGCGCACCAACGTCAAGGTGGAGCCGGGCACGCCGTCCTGGGCCGCCACGGTGGGTCGATCGGGGTCCGGGTCGATCGGCAGATAGAGATCCCGGGGTCGGCCGTCGAGAAGCCGGCATTCGGGCTGTCGTCCCATTGCATCGGGGTCCGGCAGCCCGCCCGGTTGTAGGACGGATTGCACACGGCCCCTTCGACATCCGGCATACCGGGCAGATAGCGCATGCCGATCTCGTCGCCGTAATAGAGACTCGGGACGCTGCCCCAGGTGAAGAGGAAGGTGAAGGCCGCACCGAACTGCTCGGGCGTGCGGCTGCCGGTATGCAGGCGGTCGAAGTCGTGGTCGGCGCTGGCGAGCAGGATGGGGCGCTGCGGATCGCTGGCGCGCCAGCCGTCCCACAGTCGCAGGAAGGTTTCCGTGGAGCCCTGGCCCGCGGCGTCGAAGAACTGCGCCCGTGGGCTCTGCCACGGCAGGATGCCGGCCGCATGGTTGTCGAAGAGGCTCGCATGCGCCTCCATGATCACCAGCGCGAAGTCGGCGTCGAAGGCGAACTCGCCGCCCACCTGCGGTTCGTCGCCCTCGGGGATGAACACCGCGTCCGGGTATGCCGCGCCCAGCCACTCCCGGATGCCCTGCCAGATCCGCGCGGACGCCTTGCGGCCTTGCGTGATGTGCTCGTCCTTGACCCTTGCGTGATGTGCTCGTCCTTGACCACGGAGAAGGCCATATCGACCCGGGAGCCGGCCATGCCCTTGCTCAGCCAGAACTCCAAAATGTTGTGCAGCGCTTGGCGATTGCGCAGCGGACCGGGGGCGTCAATGGCATCGCGCCAGGGCTGCCGCGGATCGGTGTCCACCCAGCCGAAGTTGAGCGCGGGCTGGGAGTCGTAGAAGTTCTTCAGATACCAGCCCGGCCGCGGACCGGGCGAGCGCACCCACGCCGGGATGCCGGGCAGGTCGATCCCCCAGCCGTCACCGGGGTCCTGCGTGGTCCAGATGTAGCGATCCCCCTCGGGGCTCGGTCCGTCCGCGGCCAGCTCCGCCTGGAACCATTCGTGCTCGTCCGAGGTATGCCCGACCACCAGGTCGAGCAGCACCCGAATGCCACGCTCCTTGGCCTTGGCGACCAACTCGACGAGGTCGTCATTGCTGCCATAGCGGGGCGCGATCCGCTCGTAGTCCGCCACGTCATAGCCCGCGTCATTGAAGGGCGAGGCGAAGCACGGGTTGAACCAAATCGCGTCGCTCCCGAGGCAGGCAGATCTGATAGATCACGGCATCCCGGAACCAGGCGGCGCTCATCCTTCTATTGTCGCCGCTACCCCATCCCATCCGGTATGTCGTCCCCCGGCCATCTCCTGGTCCCATCTCCAGGCCGCATGCCCCGGCGCCCATCCAGCCCCCGGTCGCTGGTTGCCCTCGCCTCAGCCGGCTTCCTACGCTCGCGGTATGCAGACTGCTCCCCCGCCGCCGGGCGCCCCGCCGATCCCCGAGGACGCCTTGTTGCGCAGGGATATCCGCCGCCTGGGGGAACTCCTCGGCCAGACCCTGGTGCGCCAGGAGAGCCAGGCGCTGCTGGACCTGGTGGAAGAGGTCCGCCGCCTGACCAAGGCCGCCGCGGCGGGCGACGACCAGGCGACCCGGGAGCTCACGCGGCGCCTGGCCGGGTTGGACCTGTCGATGGCCACTCAGTTAGTGCGGGCGTTTGCCACCTATTTCCAGTTGGCGAATATCGCCGAGCAGGTGGACCGGGCGGCGCGCCTCGCGCAGCGGCCGGAGGAGCAGGACTGGATCAGCGTGGCGATGGACCGCATCGTCGACGAGCGCGGACCGGCCGCGCTGACCACGGCCCTGTCGCGGCTCTCGGTGCGCCCGGTCTACACCGCGCACCCCACCGAGGCCAGCCGACGCACGGCCCTGCTCAAGCTGCGCGAGGTAGCGGACGCGCTCACCGCATACCGGGAGCTGCCCTCGGCCCGCACCGAACGCCAACGCGACCGGCGCCTGGCCGAACTCATCGAATCGATGTGGCAGAGCGATGAATTGCGGGTGGGTCAGCCGACCGTGGCCGACGAGGCGCGCAATATGCTCTTTTTCGTCGAGGGGCTACTGGGGGAGACCGTCCCCCAATTGCTCACCGACCTGGCGCAGGAGGCCGCGCGCCGCGGTGCCTATCTGCCGCCCACCGCCCGGCCGCTGATCCTCGGCAACTGGATCGGCGGGGACCGGGACGGCAACCCCAATGTCTCCCCACGCACCACCCTGGACGTGCTGGTGATGCAGCACGCCGTCGGGATCCGCAGCCTGATCACCATGGTCCAGCGCTGCGTGGATGAGGTGTCGATGTCCACCCGGCTGGTGGCGGTAAGCCCGGAGTTGGCGGCCTCCCTCGAAGCGGACCTGGCGAGGGTGGACGTCGGCGAACGGATCCGCCGGCTCAATGTGGAGGAGCCCTACCGGCTGAAGTTGAGCTGCGTGCGCAAGAAGCTCGAGAACACCCGCGATCGCATTGCCGCGGGCCGGGATTCGCGCTCTGGCGAGGATTACGCCGGGCGGGCCGAGCTGGTCGCCGACCTCATGCTGATCCGCGACTCCCTGCTGGCCAACCAGGGCGAACTGGTCGCCGACGGGGCGTTGGCCCAGTTGATCCGGGCCGCGAGCGCCTTCGGCCCGCAGGTGGCCACCATGGATGTGCGCGAGCACAGCGATGCCCACCATCATGTGCTCGCCCAGCTCGCGGACCGCGCATCCGGCTCCGCCGGGGAGTATGCCGCCCGCTCCCGCCCCGAACGCCTGGCCTGGCTGGGGGCAGAGTTCGCCGGCCGACGGCCGCTGGCGCCCTATCCGCCGCCGCTGGATGAGGAGGGCAGGCGCACCTTCGACACCTTCCGGGCGATCCGCACGGCGCAGCGGTGGTTCGGCGCGGAAGTCATCGAGACCTACATCATCTCGATGACCCAGGGCGCCGATGATGTGCTGGCCCCGGCGATCATCGCCCGGGAAGCCGGGCTGATCGACCTGGCCGCCGGTTCCGACCGGGCACCGAGGGCCGATATCGGCTTCGCCCCGCTGCTGGAGACGGTTCAGGAATTGCGTTCTGCGGCAACGATTCTCGATGAACTCCTCACTGTCCCCGCCTACCGGGCCATCGTCGATGCCCGCGGCGGGATCCAAGAGGTCATGCTCGGCTACTCCGACTCCAATAAGGACGCCGGCATCACCACCAGCCAGTGGGAGATCCACCGGGCTCAGCGCGAGCTGCGGGATGTCTGTGCCCGGCACGGGGTCCAGTTGCGGCTCTTCCACGGCCGCGGCGGCAGCGTCGGGCGCGGTGGCGGTCCCACCCACGAGGCGATCCTCGCCCAGCCGGGCGGCACGCTCTCCGGGGAGATCAAGGTGACCGAGCAGGGCGAGGTGATCAGCGATAAATACCTGCTGCCCGCCCTCGCCCGGGAGAACCTCGAGCTGACCCTGGCAGCCGTGATGGAGGCGAGCGCGCTGCATACCCAGGCGCGGATCGACCGGGCGGTGCTGGAGACCTGGGATGCGACGATGGACGGGATCAGCGATGCGGCCTTCGCCGCGTACCGGAGCCTGGTGGACAACCCGCGGCTGCCGGCCTATTTCGCCCAATCCACCCCATTCGAGCAGCTCGGCGACCTGAAAATCGGCTCGCGGCCCTCCAAACGGCCCGACAGCGGGCAGGGCTTGGCCGGGTTGCGCGCGATCCCCTGGGTCTTCGGGTGGACCCAGTCTCGGCAGATCGTGCCGGGCTGGTTTGGGGTGGGCACCGGGCTGAGCAGCGCCATCGAGGCGGGTGCCTTGCCGCAATTGCGCGAGATGTATGCCGGGTGGCACTTCTTCCGCACCTTCGTCTCCAACGTGGAGATGATGTGCAAGAAGACCAGGCTCGATATTGCCGAGGAGTATGTCGCGGCTCTCGTTGCGCCGGAACTGCATTCGATCTTCGACGAGATCAAGGCGGAGTATGCGCGCACCGTCGCCGCGGTGCTGGCCGTGACCGGCGAGGACGAACTCCTGCAGGCGCAGCCCACCCTCAAGCGCACCCTCGAAGTGCGGGATCGCTATCTCGATCCGATCAGCTACCTGCAGGTGTCGATGCTGGCGCGCATCCGGGCCGGCGATACCGATCCGCAGTTGCAACGCGCGCTCCTGCTCGCGGTCAACGGGGTGGCAGCCGGCCTGCGCAACACCGGTTGAGATGCCGACGGGGGCGGTACCGACGTACGGCACCGCCCCCGTTGTGCAACTACGGACTAGTTAGTCGCCTAGCGGCTCAGCCGGCCCAGAGGGGCAGGTCGGGCTGGCATACCGCGCCCGGTGCGGGCAGCGCTCCGGTCGCGTAGTAGCGGTTGTAAGCCGCTGTGGCACAACCAGTTCCCAGGGCGCCGTGGCCCCAGCCGTTGTAGGTGAGCAGGCGCGCGCCGGTGAACAGCGAGGCGACCTTGCGCGCACCGTGGATGGGCGTCGCTGGGTCGTAACGGTTGCCCACCACGAGGATCGGGGTGGCGGTGCGCCCGCCATACGGGCCGAAGTAGGAATCGGTCTTGGTGATGATCGGGTACTTGGCGCACGGCGCGCTCGCCCAGGTCCACAGCGACCCGAACCAGGGGTAGACCTTGTCCTGCTCTTGCCCCGCGCGCCACCAATCCAGTCGGGTTTCGGGGTTGCGGGTGTCGGCGCAGGCAACCCCGATGAAGGCGTCGGTCACCTTGGTCACCTTGGCCGCAGGGGTCGTATACGGAGCGGTGGTCACCCGTTCGGCCGCCGCCCGCAGACGCGCCAGGCCACCGGCTGCCGAGCGAGCACCGGATCCGAGGTTCTCTTCCCAGATGGTCTGCAGCAGCGAGTCGAGGCCCGAATAGTTGTTGTCGTACAGGAAGCCGAGCACGCCGCCCACCAGGTCCTGGTAGGACACCCGCTCACCCCCGAAGGTGAGCTTGCCCGCACGAGCGCGCTCGATCAGCTGGGCCCACTTGCGGTCGGCGTTCGGCGCCAGCTCGCACTCGCGCGCGCCCACCCGGTTGCACTCCTGGAGCGCGGAAATCAGGGCTTCCGCGGCGCCTTTGGCACTGCGGAGCCGGTTGGAGAAGGGCTTCTCGGCCGGCAGGTTTCCCGGCCCCCCGGTCGACCACGCCACCGGGTCCAGCACCCCATCGACGACGAAGCGGCCCACCCGGGTGGGGAACATCGAGGCATAGGTAGACCCCAACTGGGTCCCATACGAGATGCCGTAGTAGTTGAGCTTCTGGTCGCCGACGGCCTGGCGGATCAGATCCATGTCGCGAGCGGTGTCCGCCGTGGACATATGCAGGGTGATCTGGTTGGGATCCTTGGTGCAGGCGGACCGCATGAATTCGGCCTGACGCCAGGTAGCCCGGGACTGCGCCTCGGTGATCGGGAAGGGCTGGGCGGCCGGGGGCTGCGGGCTGTCATTGCGACACAGCATCCGAGAGTGCTTACCCACCCCGCGCGGGTCGACGCCGATGACGTCATACCGCTGGCTCACCGTCGATCCGAGCAGGAGCGCGGCGTAGGGGGCGAACCCGGTTGAGCTGCCACCGGGGCCACCCGGATTGACGAAGAGGGAGCCCAGCTTGCGATTCTGCTGCTTGGCCGGGATCTTGCGGAGATCGAGAAGGATCGTCCGCCCCCTCGGCTGGTCGTAATCCAATGGCGCCACGGCCGTGGCGCACACTCCCGGCAGATTGTCGTGACAACTACCCCATGTGATGGTCGGGACCGGCGCCTGCACCTGGCTGGCACTGCCGGCCGACGGCCCGGCCGCCCCGGCGGCCGG
>CAKZIH010000393.1 GCA_936931335.1 uncultured Nostocoides sp.
CCGTACCCGGCACCCGCATCGCGCAGATCATCGGCCAGAACGCCGTAGTGCCCACTTATCACCACCAAGCTGTGGTGCCGGAGAGTCTGGTCTCGAACCGCCGGACATCGGACCGCCCGGGGGAGGGCGGCTATTGGCCCGCGGCCTGGCACGAGGACGGGACGCTCGAGGCGATGGAGGATCCGACCGGGTGCTTCCGCCTCGGCGTCCAATGGCATCCCGAGGCGGGTGAGGACCCGGCCGTGTTCACCGCACTGATCGCTGCCGCCGCCGGCGGGTGAGCCGCCCGGCGAGCGCGGGAACCAGTGTGTGAGACAGCGTGTCCGTATGCCGGGACTCGGCTTACCCTGACCCGATGAGCCAGACGCCTGCCTCCGCCGTGTCCGTTGCCGTCATCGCCGGAGACGGAATCGGCCCGGAAGTCGTCGCCGAGGGGCTCAAGGTGCTCCACGCGGCAGCGGGCGGCGAGGGTGCGACGGTCGAGACCACGGCATACGACCTGGGCGCTCGGCGCTGGCAGGCGACCGGAGAGACCCTCCCCGGCAGCGTGCTCGCCGAACTGCGCCAACACGACGCGATCCTGCTCGGCGCCATCGGCGACCCGAGTGTGCCGAGTGGGGTGCTGGAGCGCGGCGTCCTGCTGCCGCTGCGGTTCGCGCTGGACCACTATGTGAACCTGCGCCCGGCCAAGCTCTACCCCGGCGTGGCCAGCCCACTGGCCGTGGATCGTGTTGCGCCGCAAGGGATCGACTTCGTCGTCGTGCGCGAGGGCACCGAGGGGCCGTATGTCGGCAATGGCGGCGCGGTGCGCATTGGGACACCGCATGAGATCGCCACCGAGGTCAGCGTCAACACCCGGTATGGCGTGGAGCGCGTCGTCCGCGATGCCTTCGCCCGCGCCCAGGCTCGCCCGCGCAAGCACCTCACCCTGGTCCATAAGCACAATGTCCTGGTCAACGCCGGTCATCTGTGGCGGCGCACCGTCGAGGAGGTCGGCGCGGAGTTCCCGGACGTGGAAACCGCATACCAGCACGTGGACGCGGCGACGATCTTTTTGGCCACCGACCCGGGCCGCTTCGATGTGATCGTCACCGACAACCTCTTTGGCGACATCATCACCGACATCGCCGCCGCGATCGCCGGTGGCATCGGGCTAGCCGCGAGCGGCAATATCAACCCCGACCGCACCGCGCCCAGCATGTTCGAGCCGGTCCACGGCTCGGCGCCGGATATCGCCGGGCAGGGCAAGGCCGACCCCACGGCCACGATCCTGTCGGTCGCCATGCTGTTGGACCACCTTGGGTATGCCGATGCCGCCCGCCAGGTCGAGCAGGCGGTGGCCGCCGATCTGGCCGAGCGCGGCACCGCGGCGCGCTCCACTTCTGCGGTCGGCGATGCCATCGCTGGCCGTCTCTGACCGCGCCGAGCGGCCCCGCGCGGTGGCGTAGCCTGACGACGAACCCTGCCCCGGAAAGGATGTCGACGATGACCCTGAAATTCGCGGCCACCCGCAACCCGCAGCCGCTGGCGGATGCGGAGCGGGCCGGCATTCTCGCCAACCCCGGTTTCGGTCAGCACATGACCGACCACATGATCACCTCGACCTGGCGCGCGGGGGAGGGGTGGAGCGGGGCGGAACTCACGGCATACGGGCCCATCTCCATCAGCCCGGCGGCCGCGGTGTTGCACTACGCCCAGGAGATCTTCGAAGGCCTCAAGGCCTACCGGCACGAGGACGGGTCGATCTGGACCTTCCGGCCGGATAAGAATGGCGAGCGGCTCAACGCCAGTGCGCGCCGAATGGTGTTGCCGGAGTTGCCGGTTGAGGACTTCGTGGAGTCGCTGCGCATCCTTGTCGACGCCGACCAGGCCTGGGTGCCGGCCGCCGATGGCGGCGAGAAGTCGCTCTACCTGCGTCCGTTCATGTATGCCAGCGCTGCCTTCCTCGGCCTGCGGCCATCCACCGAGGTCAAGTACTCGGTGATCGCCTCGCCCGCCGCGTCGATCTTCGTGGGCGGGCCCAAGCCCATCACCCTGTGGCTGTGTGAGGACTATGCGCGGGCCGGAGCGGGCGGCACCGGCGCCGCCAAGTGCGGCGGCAACTATGCCTCGGCCCTGGCCGGCCAGCTCGAGGGCGGTGAGAACGGTTGCGACCAGGCCGTTTACCTCGACTCCGCGACCCATACGTATGTCGATGAGCTCGGCGGCATGAACATCTTCTTCGTCACCAAGGACGGCAAGCTGGTCACTCCCGAGTTGACCGGGACGATCCTGCCGGGCATCACCCGGATGTCGATCTTGGAACTGGCTCACGAGTTCGGGCTCGAGGCGCAGGAGCGCAAGGTGCCTGTGCAGGAGTGGAAGGACGGAGTGGCCTCGGGCGACATCGTCGAGGTCTTCGCCTGCGGGACGGCGGCAATTGTCACCCCGGTCGGTGAGCTGCGCTGGCGCGGCGGCTCAGCGCCGTCGACGGCCGGTGAATCGGGCGGCGAGATCACCCGCGGCATTCGCGAGCGGCTGCTGAGTCTGCAGCAGGGGCGCTCCGAGGACACCTACGGCTGGCTGACCCGGCTCGTCTGAGCCTGGCCATCCGACGCGGCGGCAAGGGAACTCACGCCGGCTGGGAGAGTTGCTGTGCTTCCCGGATGACCGCGGCAAAGGCCGCCGCGTCATGGGCGAATCGACCGAGGAAGAGACCATCGACCGCTGGCCACAGGCCGCTGAGAGTGCCTGGGCCGGCGCTGCCGCCATACAGAATCCGGGTGGCGAAGCGACCGGAGGTGACCTCCCGCAGGGCCTTGGCGACCACCCGAACATACTCCTGCGGCGCTGCCGAGCTGGCGCCGATCGCCCATACCGGCTCATAGGCGACGACCAACTCGGCGCCGACGGGCAAATCCGCTGCGGCCAGGAAGTGATCGAGTTCGGCCGCGGTGCTCGTCGCGGCCTCGGCGGCGGGAACGCGCTGGGTCTCGCCGACGCACAGGATGGGCGTCAACCCGGCCGCCGCCGCGTTGCGAAGTTTGTCGGCAATCATGGTTTCGTCCTCGGCGAAGATTCGGCGCCGCTCCGCGTGCGCGATCTCGACAAAGCGACAGCCAAGCTCGACGAGAACTCGCGCCGAGACCGCGCCGGTCTGGGCCCCGTCCTCGGTGGGGGCCAGGTCCTGGGCCCCCCAGGAGATCGGGCCGTTGCTGAGGATGGCGGCGGCGGATTCCAGGAGCGGAAAGGTCGGCAACACAGCCAGGTCCACCCCGTCGGCCTGCGGGGCCAGCGCCGTGACCTCGCGAAGCCAGGACCGGGTCCGGTCCGCGGAGAGGTACATCTTCAGGCTCACGGCCAGGAGGGGAGTGGTCATCTGCTCGCTTTCAGGCATGAGAGTGGGGGCGCGGCGGACGCCACGCCCCCACTCAAGAGATATTCCGGATCAGCCGACAGGGACGAAGTTGTTGAACTTGTCCGCGTTGTCCTTGGTGATGAGGGTGCAGTCCAGGGCCTTCTTCTCGGCGCTCTCCCCGGTCTTACCCGTCTTGAGGAAGTTGTCGGCCTCCTTCACCGCGGTGGTCGTGCCCTCGACGATGGGCTGCAGCACGGTGGCCACCATCTCGCCGGACTTGACCGCGTCGACCGCGTCCTGGTTGCCATCGAAGCCGAGGACCTTGACCTTGTCCAGCTTGCCGGCATCCTTGAGGGCTGCGATCGCGCCGAGCGCCATCTCGTCATTGCCGGAGACCACCCCGACGATGTTGGGGTGGGCGCGCAGCATGATCTCCATCTTGGCCTTCCCCTGCTGCCGGTCCCAGTTCGCCGTCTCTTTCTGGACCATCTTGAGGTCCGGGTACTGTGAGAGCACGGCCGCGTAACCGTCGGAGCGGACCCGGGCATTGTTGTCGGTGGGGTTGCCGAAGAGCTCGACATACTCACCCTTGCCGCCGACGGCCTTGGCCCACTCCTGGGCGCCGATGGTCGCGCCCTGGGCGTTGTTAGACACGATCTGGGTCTTGGCGATGCCCTGCTCGCTGATCTCGGCGTTGACCAGGAACACCGGAATGCCGGCATTCGTGGCCTTCTGCACCGCTCCGACGGACTCGTCGGCGCCAGCCGGGTCGAGGATGATCGCCCGGACCTTCTTGGAGATGGCCGCGTCGATGAACTGGTTCTGCTTGTCCGGGTCGTTCTGGTGGGCGTCCACGGTCGTCTCGTAGCCGAGCTCCTTGGCGACCTTCTGCGCGGTGTCCACCTCGGCCTTCCAGTACGGGTTGGCCGGGTCGACGGTGATGACCGCCATGGTGCCGCCGGCCTCGCCCGACCCGGTGGCCCCGCTGGAGCTCGCGGAGGAGGCGCTGCCCGTGCCGCTGGTGGAGCTACTCGTGTCGCTGCCGCCACCACCGCACGCGGTCAGACCGACGGCGAGGGTTCCCGTCACGGCGAGGATCCTCAGATTCTTGATGAACATACTGACCTCTTTGTCTCGATTGGGTTTCCTGGAATCACTCGCCCGGCCGGTTGCCGGATGAGGGGGTCGTGACGTCCGCCGCAGCAGCGGACACTGCGTCATCGCGGGCGGTGGCGTCCGCGGAGAGAGCTGGGTCTGACGATCCGTCCGCGGCCGTGCCCGGACGCTTGCGTCGGGACAGGGTGCTGGCGGCCGCCTTGCGCCGGGCGCCCTGGGCCTGCAGGCGTTGCTGGAACTGGTCGAGGGCGACGGCGAGGATGATGACCGCACCCTTGATGACCTGCTGCCAGAACACCGATACCCCGATGAGCACCAGCCCGTCGACGAGGAAGCCGATGACGAAGGCGCCGATGATCGTGCCGCGAACCGTGCCGCGTCCACCGGAGAGCGCCGCACCACCGATGACCACCGCGGCGATGGCGTTGAGTTCGTAGAACTCACCAGCACGCGGAGTGGCCGCCGGCAGGTCCGCGGTCAACAGGAGGCCCACCATGGCCGCGCAGAGACCGGAGATGAGGTAGATCCGCGTCTCGACCTTTTTCGTCGGCACCCCGGAGAGCTGGGCGGCGCGCTCATTGCCTCCCATGGCATACAGCCAGCGCCCGAATGCGGTTCGGTTGAGGGCGACTGAGAAGATGATGGCGAAGGCCACCATTACCCATACCGGCATGGGGATGCCCAACGGGGACCCGGCCAGCGCCGAAATAAAGCCGGTGTTGCCGAG
Organism: uncultured Nostocoides sp.; assembly: GCA_936931335.1. Lineage (GTDB taxonomy): Bacteria > Actinomycetota > Actinomycetes > Actinomycetales > Dermatophilaceae > Nostocoides_A. Next base: position 5,181 of record CAKZIH010000393.1, read on the forward strand.
CTTGTCGCTGCCGGAGAGCTTGGTGAAGGTCTCACCATTGGTGATCAGGAGGGCGACGCCACGAGCGACATACAACATGCCCAAGGTGGCGATGAACGGGGCGACGCCCAGACGGGTGATGATCACGCCATTAAGCCAGCCGACGAAGGCTCCGATCGCCAGCGAGGCCACGATGACCACCCAGACCTTCGGGTAGGCCATGAGGTCGGAGAAGGGAACATTGGCGCCCTTCAGCAGATAGCCGGCGACAACCCCGCTGAGGCCGACGGTGGAGCCGACCGAGAGGTCGATCCCGCCCTTGAGAATGACCAGCAGCATGCCCAACGCGAGAATGGCGTTCATCGCCACGTGGCGCGTCATCAAGAGCAGGTTCTCGTAGTCCAAGAAGTTCGAGGACTTGATCGAGAAGAAGGCGACGATGAGCAGCAAAGCGATCAGTGCCCGGCCCTCGACGAGGACGGATCCCCAATTGATGGAACGCCCCTTCGGGGCGGCCGAGCCGGCCGAAGGTGGTGCGGTTACGGTGCTCATGCCACGGTCTCCTCCAGGTGGGGGACCGCCTCGCCAGAGGCGGCCATGATCTCTTCTCGGGTTGCGGTCCGGGGATCGAACTCGCGCACAATCCGGCCCTTGTTCATCACCACGATCCGGTGGGAGGCGGTCATCGACTCACCGACCTCGGAGGTGACATAAAGGACCGAACGGCCCTGCTTCGCCTGCTCGAAAAGCAGGGCGAAGATCTCGCCCTTCGCGCCGACGTCGATCCCGCGAGTCGGTTCGTCGAGCAGGATGACGTCCGGTTCGGTCATCAAGATCTTGCCGATGACGACCTTCTGCTGGTTGCCGCCGGACAGCGAGGTGATCAGGTGGTCCGGGGTCTGGGTCTTGACCCGGACCTCCTTGATCTTGCGGGCGATGGCCGACTTCTGCCGCCCGCCCGCCAAGAAGCCGCGCCCGGACAGCGCCGGCAGCGAGGCAAGGGTGAGATTGCGGCCAACCGACATCGACTGGACCAATCCGTCGCGCTGCCGGTCCTCTGGCACGAGCCCGAGTCCCTTGGCGATGCGTTCGCGAACACTCAGCTGACCGATGTCCTCGCCATTGAGCAGGATCTGTCCGGAGATAAGTTGGTCACGCCCGGAGAGGGCCTCCATGAGTTCGGTGCGCCCGGCCCCCATCAGGCCGTAGAGGCAGACGATCTCCCCGCGACGGACCTGGAGTGAGAGATGGTCGACGGCCACTTTGCCCCCACCCTCGGGGCTGACCACGAGTGCGTCCTTGATCTCCAGGGCCACCTCGCCGTAGTGGCGTTCTTGGTCCCGGAAGTCATATTCCGCGTCACGGCCGACCATCTTGGAGACGACCCACTGCAGATCGATATTGCGGGCATCCTCGGTGGCGACCAATTCCCCGTCGCGAAAGACGACGGCGTAGTCGGCGATCTCGATCGCCTCTTCGAGGTGGTGGGAGATGTACACGATCGCCACCCCGTTCGCCGTCAACTCGCGGATGACCTTGAAGAGGACTTCGACCTCCGAGGCGCTCAGGGCCGACGTCGGCTCGTCCATGATGAGGACTCGTGCGTTGGCGGCCAGGGCCCGGGCGATCTCAATGATCTGCTGCTGTCCCAGGCGTAGGCGCTCCACGAGCGTGCCGGGGGAAAGCTGTTCCTCGAGCCGTTCCATGAGCTCGCGGGTGATGCGATTCTCGGTGGCGTAGTCGATGCTGCCGGTCCGGTTGCGCAGTTCGCGACCGATGAAAATGTTGTCGCGGATGCTGAGGTTGGGGCAGAGATTGAGTTCCTGGTGGATGATCGCGATTCCCTTGTCGACCGCGTCATTGGTGGAGGCCAAGGTCACCGGCTGGCCATCCAGGATGAGTTGGCCGCTCGTCGGCTGCTCGACCCCGGAGAGGATCTTCATCAGCGTGGACTTGCCTGCACCGTTCTCGCCGAAGAGGACGGTGACCTTGCCGCGGCGGACATCGAAGTTGACGCCCTTGAGGGCGCGGGTCACGCCATAGATCTTCTCGATATCGCGGGCGCGGATGACGACGTCCTCGGGCAGCTCGCCGGCGACAGGCGAGGGCACCTCGTTGTATTCGCTCATCACTGCGCCTTGATGGTCAGTGGCTGGATGATGATCGAGTTCGGCGGGCCCCCGGTGGCGAAGGCGCCAGTCACGTCGACGGTTTTGCCCTTCAGGCTGGCCGTGTCGAGCTTGCCGATGATGTCCTTCTGCATGAGGGTCTTGAACTCGTTGGCGACCTGCTGATAGTCGGTCTGGCCCGGGAAGTCACCGAAGGTGATTTCTCCAGTGACATCACGGATCGGGGTCCCGTTCAGTGCGGCTCCCAACGGGATGCGCACCTTGGTTTCCCCGGTGCCCGGGGTGTCCAGGAGCACGAAGTTCTCATCGACCTCAGCCACCTTGCCACTGGCCTTGACCGGGATTGTGTATGAAGTTCCCGAGCTCACGCCGTACTTCTCGCCGGCGGCCTTTTCGTCCGCCGCGAGAGCGGGGGCGAGTTCGGTGACGTCGACCGCCTTCTGCCCGACGGCCGTGGTGATCTTCGGCAGTTCGGTGGCGGCATAGGTCGTGGCATTGAACGGGGGCGGGTTGAGTTCGCGTTCCTCCGCCGGCGAAATGAACCGGGTGTTGAGGAGCATCAGCGACAGCAGGGCCAAGGCCCCGACCAGGGCGAGGACGGGTGCCAGCCATGGACGGGCCGGCATCATCCGACTCCGGTCGATCGACGCTTCACCGTGCCCGGCGGCGTCCTCAGCGGTAGTGCTCTTGGTTGCAGCAGTAGACATTTCGGCTCCTGGGGCAGATCAGGGAATGAGGCTGACCTTGATCGACTCCTTGCCGGAGGCGACCAAATCGAGTCCCTTCTGGAAGTCAGCAAGGGGGAGCTGATGGGTGCAGATCTCATCCATCGGCAGTCGGCCGTCCTCGATCATCCGGATGGCCGCGGGCCAGCAGTTGGGGCCCAGGTGCGCCCCGAGGACGTCGAGTTCCTTGTCGTCGCTGATGATCGACCAGTCGACACTGACGTCGTCTTTGAAGACCGAGTACTCGACGAAGCGGCCCAGCTTGCGCAGGAGGTTGAGGCCCTGCAGGACCGCCGAGGGGTGACCGGTGCCCTCCAAATAGACATCGGCGCCGTAACCATCCGTCATCTCCCGGACGATCTGGACGGCATCCTCTTCGGCGATATTGATCGTGCGGGTGGCGCCGGTCTTGCGCGCCAACTCCAGCTTGCGGGGATCCATATCCAGGGCGACGACCTGCGCCGGGTACTTGGCGACCGCCCCGGCGATCATGCTCAGGCCGATCGGGCCACAGCCGGCGACGACCACCACATCGTCGAAGCGAATCTGGGCCCGTTCCACCGCGTGCAGGGAGCAGGAGAGCGGCTCGGCGAAGGCGGCATGCGCCGGCGGGATTGTCTTGTCGACCTTGTGTACCAGGGAACCGGCGGTGATCAGCATGTACTCCTCCATGCCGCCCGGGTTGGCGCGCTTAAATCCATACATGTTGTGGACCTGGCACATGTGGTAGTCGCCGGAGTTGCAGTAACGGCACTCCCAGCACGGCACGATCTGTTCGACGACGATCCGGTCATCGACCTCGACGCCGAACTCCTCGCGGGCCTGGTCATCGAGTTCCACTACGCGGCAGGCGATCTCGTGGCCGGGCACGACTTCGGTCTCGGTCCACGCGGGACGGTTTTCATCACCCCAGAACTTGGCGGCCCCGTGATAGGCCTTCAGGTCACTGGCACAGATGCCGACCGCTTCCACCTTGGCGAGGATCTGCCCGGCGCCGCGGGTGGGCACCGGGATCTCCTCGAGCCGGTAGTCCCCGGGGCCGTGGACGATCACGGCCTGCATGGTCGTGGGCGTAGTGGTGTCACTCATGGCTGTGCTCCGTTTTCGTGGTGGGCGGGGTGGACTCGTAGGTGGTGAGCGCCGCGACCTTCTCGGCCGATCGCGAGGTGGCATCGAAGCGGTAGTCGAGCCATTCCCGCACGAGCCGACGGGCGAGCTCGATGCCGATGACCCGTTGCCCCATGCAGAGCACCTGGGCGTCATTGCTGAGGATGGAGCGCTCGACGGAGAAGGAGTCGTGCGCAGTCACCGCGCGGATCCCCCTGACCTTGTTGGCGCTGATCGCCACGCCTAGCCCGGTGCCGCATACCAGCACGGCGCGGTCGGCCCGTCCGTCGGCGACCATCTGGGCGGCCTCGATGGCGACATGGGGGTATGCGGTGTTCTCGTCAGCCGATACGCCCACGTCGAGGACCTCGGCCACGCGCTCGTCGGCCTGGAGGTCGGCCTTGATCTGATCTCGGTATTGCGTGCCGGCGTCGTCGCAGCCGACGACGATGCGCCAGCCTCGGGTGTCGTCTGCCATGTCAGCGCTCCTGGGGGAAGAGGTGCGGGGTGAGGGTGTCGAGGATCGCCACGAAGGAGATCGCTCCGGGATCGGGAGTGCCGAGGCTGTGCTCGGCGTGTGTCTTTGCCCGTCCCCGCTTGGCCACGAGCGACTTCGTGCTCTCGGCGCCGGCTCGTGCTGCCTCGACGGCGGCATCCCAAACGGCCCGATCAGCACCGGTCATGGTCGCGACCTGGGCGCGGAAGGGCTCGGCCGCGTCGACCATCGTTTTGTCGCCGACCTGGGCTCCACCGAGGTCGAGGATCGCCTGGACGGCGGCCGCAGCGGCCGGGCCGAGAAGGTCGGGGGACAAGGGGCTGGTGTCATCGAGGTGTCGGGAGACGGCGCTGAAGGCGGCGCCCCAGAGGGCACCGGACGTGCCGCCGGCCCGCTCGGCCCAGGCGGCCCCGGCGCGGTTGACCAGGGTCGATGCGCCAGCATTGTGGTCACGCAGGCTCGCCGCGGTCTCGTCCGCTGCCCGAGCCCCGCGCAGCATGCCGATGCCGTGGTCGCCATCGCCGGCCACCGCATCGATCTCACCGAGGTAGCGCTCTTGCTCGATGAGCAGGGAATGCACGTCAGCCAGGGCAGCCGCGATGTCTGCGGCGGCGGCCTGGGACTCGGGGGAGCCTTCGGGGACGTCGTCCGCCTCGACTCCGGGGCCCTCGTCCTCGCGCAACTCGCGGGCAGCCATGGCACCGCGGCGCACGGCCGGCGTGTCACAGGGGGCGGTCCACAGCTGCTCGAGTTCCTCGTCGAGCCACATGAGGGTCAGTGACAGGCCAGCCATGTCCAGGCTGGTGCACTGCTCGCCGACCTCGGGGTCGACGATCTGGTATCCCGCCTCGGTCAACAACTGGTTCACCCGGCGGTATCCGACGAACAATTCCTCGTATTTGACGGTGCCGAGGCCGTTGAAGAGGACTGTCACCCGGGTCCCGGCATTGGCCGGGGCTTCCGCCAGCACCCGCTCGACAAGCATCTCGGCGATCGCGTCGGCCTTCGGCATCGGCACGTCGGCGATTCCGGGTTCACCGTGGATCCCAAGACCGATGCTCATCGTCCCGTCCGGGACCTCGAACAGGGGATGGTCCGCACCCGGAAGAGTGCAGCCACTGAAGGCCACGCCCAAGGTTCGGGTCCGGTCGTTGGCCTTGCGGGCCACGGTCTCCACGGCGTCCAAGTCGTATGCCGCTTCGGCGGCTGCACCGGCAACCTTAAAGACGGCGAGGTCGCCGGCGATGCCGCGGCGTTCGGCGGCGCGCTCGGCCGGCGCCGAGGCCAGGTCGTCGGTCACGGTCAGGATGCGCACGTCCACGCCCTCGCTGCGCAGTTGCTGTGCCGCCTGACCGAAGTGCAGGACATCTCCGGCGTAGTTACCGAAGGAAACGAACACTCCAGCACCACGATGCGCGGCTTTCATCACGGAGTAGACCTGTGACGCCGAGGGGGAAGAGAAGATATTTCCGCAGGCCGCACCGTGGGCCAGGCCGGGGCCGACCCATCCGGCGAATGCGGGGTAGTGGCCGGTGCCGCCACCGACGATCACGGCCACCTGGCCTTCGTCGACCCTGGTGCTGCGCACGACACCGCCATGAATCTTGCGCAGGTAGCGGTGATTCGCCGCGACCAGGCCATCGAGAGCCTCGTCCGCGAAGTCCGCGGGGTCGTTAACGAGATGCGTCATTGCACCCTCCGAGAGTTGCGGCGGAAGGCCCGCCGTTGCCTGTCTGCAGACAGCAAGGTATGGGATCTCTGTGATCTTTGCAAGACTTGTCGGCCAAAAATCTCATAAAATCCCACCGAAGCAACTGATATGTAACGTTCCAGTGGTGTGACGAAGTCCGGCGGTGGGCCATTCGGGGGTGCTGTGTGGTAGAGAAAAGGGCCTACATCCGCCGCCCGGCGGGGGGCCCACCCAATGAAGGAGAGGCCATGTCCAAGCGGGAAGACGCGATAGAGGACTCACCTTCCGGGCTCAAGCCGGCCGGGGCGCGCGAGCGTCAGAACTGGATCCGCGACATCGTCCACGCGGATGGATCCACGACCGTGGATCACCTGGTCAACGCGCTGGGGGTGAGCAAGATGACTGTGCATCGGGATCTCGATGTATTGGAGTCGAGCGGGGTATTGCGCAAGGTACGCGGGGGCGCCACGGCCCGTCGCTCAAGTCTGTTCGAGAGCGATCTGCCGTTCCGCCTCAACACCGCCCAGCAGGCCAAGGAGGCCATCGGACGGGAGGCCGCCCGCTTCGTGGAGCCGGGGCAAGCGATCATGTGCGATGAATCCACCACCGCGCTGGCGGCGCTGCGCCACCTGGATCCACGCGAGGCGTTCACGGTCATCACAAACTGTGCGATGACCACCTCGTACGTCACAGAACAGACCGGTTTCCGTCTCATCGGGCTGGGTGGGGACTATGTGGCCCGATACCAGGCATTCCTGGGCATCCTCTGCGAGCAGATGATCGCGGGCATCTACAGCGATGTGCTCTTTGCCTCTTGCTCGGCCATCCAGGGCGCGCACACCTTCCACCAAGACCCACAAATCGTCGGCGTCAAGCGGGCGATGTTGCGCTCGGCGCCGGTGCGCGTGCTGCTCGTGGATAGCAGCAAGATGGATACGGGAGCGATCTATCGCCTGGGTCTGATTCGCGAATTCACCCATGTGGTCACCGATGAAGGTGCGCCGGCCTCCAGCATCGACCTCATGCGCGAGGAGGGGGTTGAGGTCGTTGTCGCCCCGATCGTTGCTCCCAAGAGTCAAGCGGAGTGATCAAACTGCCGGCACCGGAGGCAGACGCACAGGCGAATGTGGACGCCCGGGTTCAGGATGTGGACACCCCTCGACTCGGCGGCGGGCCCATGTCATGGTGCTCGGGTGATGCTTGTGACTACCGCCACCGCGGCGATCATTATCGACTAGCGCGACGAGTTCTCTCGTCGCGCAGACCTCCCGTACCCGGGGGGTCTTTTTGTTGTGTCGGGGGCATCAGATGGCCGAGATCCCCGGCAGGACAAGGGGTTCCGCCGTCCACACCCCCGGGCTGCGGGGCGGCAGCGCCGGTCGGAAATGGGCACCAAGCAGCACAGCGAAGAAGGCTGGTGCCCGGGGCGAGGTGGCTCGCTCCGGGCAGCCGGCTCACGACATACGGCCTACGGAACGATGAGCGAGCGATGAGCGATCTGCACGTCTACGACACCACGCTGCGAGACGGCGCCCAGCAGGAGGGCCTCAACCTGTCCGTAATGGACAAGCTGGCCATTGCTCGTCAGCTCGACGAACTCGGGGTCGGGTTCATCGAGGGCGGTTGGCCGGGGGCCAACCCCAAGGACACCGAATTCTTCCGCCGCGCCCAGAGCGAACTGTCACTGCAGAATGCGACCCTCGCCGCCTTTGGGGCCACCCGCCGGGCCGGGGGCCGCGCGGACAGCGACCCGCTGGTGCGTGCGCTGGTCGACTCCGGCGCCTCCGTGGTCACGCTGGTGGCCAAGAGCCACACCGGACACGTCGAGCGCGCCCTGCGCACCACCCTCGCCGAGAACCTCGAGATGATCCGGGACACCGTGGCCTTCCTCACCGGAGAGGGCCGGCGGGTGTTCCTGGACGCCGAGCACTTCTTCGACGGGTATGCCACCGATCGGGCCTATGCGCTGGAGGCGGTCCGGGCCGCGGCCGAGGCCGGCGCAGAGGTGATCGCCTTGTGCGACACCAATGGTGGGATGCTCCCGCAGGAGGTCGGCGAGGTCGTGGCCGCTGTCGTCGGCGCCACCGGCGCCCGGGTGGGCATCCACTGCCATGACGACACCGGCTGTGCCGTGGCCAACACCCTGGCCGCGGTGGATGCCGGCGCCACGCACGTGCAGGGCACGATCAACGGCTACGGCGAGCGCACCGGCAACGCCAACCTCGTCACCGTGGTCGCCAACCTCCAGGTCAAGCGAGGGCGCGAACTCATCGAGCCGCACCGGCTGGCCGAGGCCACCCGGATCGCCCACGCCATCAGCGAGATCACCAATGTCGCCCCATACGGCCGGATGCCGTATGTCGGCGCCTCCGCCTTCGCGCACAAGGCCGGCCTGCACGCCAGCGCCATCAAGGTCGACCCGGATCTCTATCAGCACACCGACCCCAAGGTCGTCGGCAATGACATGCGGATGCTGGTCTCCGACATGGCCGGCCGCGCCTCGATCGAGCTGAAGTCGCGGGAACTCGGGCTGGACCTCGACGGCACCGTCGAGGCGGATGCGGCCACCGTGGCGCACATCCTGGCCACCGTGAAGGACCTAGAGCTGCGCGGCTATACCTTCGATGCCGCGGACGCGAGCTTCGAGTTGCTGCTGCGCCGCGAGGTGCAGGGCGAGTTGCCGGCCTTCTTCGAGGTCGAGTCGTGGCGGGTGATCACCGATGCGCGCGGGGGTGAGGACGCTCTCTCCGAGGCGACCGTCAAGGTCAGCGCCGCGGGCGAGCGGATCGTGCGCACCGGCGAAGGCAATGGCCCAGTCAATGCGCTCGACCAGGCGCTGCGTGGGGCGCTGGCAACCGCATACCCGCAGATCGCGGGACTCGAGCTGGTCGACTATAAGGTGCGTATCCTGGACACCGAGCATGGCACCGATGCGATCACCCGGGTGCTCATCGAGACGAGCGACGGCACGACCTCCTGGTCGACGATCGGGGTCGCCGCTAACATCCTGGAGGCGAGCTGGGATGCCCTGCTTGACTCGGTCACCTATGGGTTGATCCGCGCCGGGGTCGCACCCTTGGACTGAGCGCGGGGTCCGACTTTTGGCGGATCTCGGCGGTGCGGTGCTAGACCGGGGGCGGACGACGGCGGCACCCGGATCGGTGTGTGCTGGAGGTATGTCGAGCAGCCGTCCGAACCAGGAATCTCCGAAGACCGACTCCGCGCCGGTGCAGCAGTGGACCTTGCAGGTCGGCCCGCACCTTCACGAGGTCAGCGCGCGGGAACACTCCTGGGCGAGCCGCGAAATCGTCTGGCGCTGCGACGGCCGGATCGTGGCGAGCAAGCGCTCCGGGGATGAGCGGGTGGTCCTGGCGCCCGGCAACGCGGTGCGCGGCGAGGCCAACGTGGCTCCGGACGCCGATCTACCGGACGGCCTCGGCGCCATCCGCGTCATCTCCACGGCGCTGGGCAAACCGCGCCGGGCGATCTGGTTCGAGGGGGGCGAGGGGGTCGCGCATACCGGCGTCGGGGGAGTGGACCTGGAACCCGAGGCGGGCTCGCCCGCAGCGGCATACGAGGCCAAGGCCGCAGCCAATCCACGCCTGTACGCCGCCCGCCACGTCGCCACCGGCGTGGGCAAGGTCGTCCTGCCGATCATCGGCGTATGGCTGCTCGCCCGGCTCGCGGGCCTGCTGCCGGACTTCTCGATCGATCTGCCGGACCTGAACATTCCCTGGCCCGATATCCACCTTCCCCAGATCCCGTGGCCCGATATCCCCTGGCCGGACCTGCCGGACTGGGAACTGCCTGGGTGGGTCCACAGGATCGTGGACAACGCGAAGTATGTGGTGCCGATCCTCATCGGAATTGGCTTGGCGCGCAGCGAAATGCGCCGCCGAGCCACCCAGGAGCAGCGCCGCGCGGAGCTACGCGAGCGCCGAGAGCGCGCCGAGACCGACTGAGTACGTGCCCCGCCCCCGGATGTGGTGCGGCGGGGAGCCGATCTCGTGCGGGGTAAGCCGAGGTCGTGCGGGGAAGACCGGTGTCGTGCGGGCCTATACGCCCGCACGACCAGCCCGATCCCCGCACGACTAGCCCGAACCCCGCACGAGCGGGGGCGGGCGGGTCAGTCGCCCTTGACGTTCACGAGTTGCCGCAGGGTATGCCGGATCTCCACCAGGTCGGCAGCGTCCGCCATGACCTGGTCGATGTCCTTGTAGGCCGCGGGTATCTCGTCCAGGAAGGCGTCGGTGTCGCGGAACTCGATGCCCACCATCGCCTCCCGCAACTGCTCCCGGGTGAAGGTCTTGCGGGCCGAGGTCCGCGAGTGCACCCGGCCGGCGCCGTGCGGCGCCGAGTTCAGGGCGAGCTCGTTGCCGAGGCCGGACACGACATACGAGGCGGTGCCCATCGACCCGGGGATCAGCCCGGGCTCACCGGCGCGAGCCGAGATCGCACCCTTGCGCGACAGCCATACCTGCTCGCCGTAGTGGGTCTCCTGCTCGGTGTAGTTGTGGTGGCAGTTGATCTCCTCGCCCCGCTCCACGCTCTCACCGGTCCAGTCCTCGACGCATGCAACCAGGCGGTCCATCATCTCCTCGCGGTTGAGCAGGGCGTAGGTCTGCGCCCAGCGCATCTGAGTGATGTACGCCCAGAACTCATCGGTGTCCTCGGTGAGGTAAGCCAGATCCCGGTCGGGCAGGTCGATGCGCTGGCGGCGGCATACGTCCTGGGCGATCGCGATGTGCTTCTGCGCGATCTTGTTGCCCACGCCGCGAGAGCCGGAGTGCAGGAAGAGCCAGACCTGCCCGGTCTCGTCCCGGGTGATCTCGATGAAGTGGTTGCCGGAACCGAGGGTGCCCAACTGCAGCTCCCAATGCGCCGAATAGGTCGCCGGGTCGAAGCCGGCCTCCTGTGCCAGGGCGCGCAGGGTGGCCAGCCGCTCCGTGGTGTGGTCGCGGGTGACACGGGTGTTCCGGGCCCCGGCCGACAGCGGGATCGCCTTTTCTACCGCAACGCGCACGGAGCGCCGGTCGGCGGGAAGGTCGTTCTCGGAGAACTGAGTTCGGACCGCGATCATCCCGCAACCGATGTCCACGCCAACCGCGGCGGGCATGATCGCCGCGCGGGTGGGGATCACCGACCCCACCGTGGCGCCCTTGCCCAGGTGGGCGTCGGGCATGAGCGCGAGGTGCGGGTGGATGAACGGCATGGTCGCCGTCTTGTGCGCCTGGGCGGAGGTCTGCGGGTCGAGGATGCTCGCCCAGTTGTAGAGGGTGGGGGTCAGTTGCTCCATGGTGATGTCCTTCGTCGGTCCCGCGGCCAGGCATTCGCGGCACGGCGGGGTGTTCACGCTAGGCGAGGACCGCGGCCGTATGCACGGGAATTACTCGCCGAAACGACGCACCCGGCTCAGGCAATGCGTTCGGCCGCGGCGCATTCCGCGTTATCGAGCACGGCGAGCAGCCGGCGGCGCAGGGCGTTGGAGCGCTCCGCGAAGGCGCGCTGGCGGGCGGCATACTCCTGCTTGCCCGCGGGGGTCTCGATCGGCAATGGTGCATAGCCCAGGTCGCGCAGGTCATAGGGCGAGGCCTCCATATCGAGGCGGCGGATCTCCAGCGCGAGCTCGAAAGCATCGAGCAGCAGGTCGCCGGGCGTCAGCGGGTCGAGCTTGTGCGCCCATTTGTAGACATCCATCCCCGCGTGCAGGCAGCCCGGCTGGTCCAACTCGACCTGGCCGTCGCGGCTGGGCTGGAGGGCGTTGCGCGGCACCGCCGCCGGGGTGAAGAAGCGGTAGGCGTCGAAATGGCTGCACCGCAAGGCATTCGCCTCGACGACGGCATCGGTGCCAGCCGCGCCAAGACGCAGGGGGTATGCCGTATGCCGCACCCCCTCCTCCTCGCTGCGATAGACCATCGCCCACTCGTGTAACCCGAAACACCCGGTGAAGGCCGGTCGGGACAGGGTCGCGGTGAGCAGGCCGCGGACGAAGCCGACGGCATTGCCGCGGTGCTCGAGTGCCGCCGCGGCATCCAGGCGCACCCCGCCGTCGGTGTCGGTGACATAGAACCGCCAGCCGGCGCGCGGGTGATCGGCGCTGTCGGCCAGGACGACCCCCGACCCCGGGTGCCAGCGGCGCAATTTGGCGGGGGAGTAGTTGTAGTACTCGAAGAGGAAGTCCTCGACCGGGTGCTTGGTGCCCTTGCCCCGCCGCGCGAGATGCCCCGCGGTGAGCGCGTCCGCTCGGGCCTGGTGCTCGGCCTCGCGCTGCTGCCACTGCTCGCGCGCCAGCCGTTCCTGCCTCACCTGGTCACGGTACCCGCGCCCCACGCAGACCCGGAGTGATGCTTGCGGCCGAGGTCGCGCGCTGGACCGGCAAATCGCCGGCGACCGGGTGGCGGATACGATGCGAACGCCACGCGACATACCGGGAGGGGCGCCGATTGGCCCGCTCGGTCGGCGCGTGGTTTCCGTCTGTCGCCCGCAGGAGTCCGTATGTCCGTCCCCGCCCGCCGCTCACTCGCCCTCCTCGCTGCCGCTGCCGGTGCCACGGTGCTCGCCGGCTGCGGTTCGGCGCAGGGTCCGGCCGCCTCCACCTCCAGCGCATCGTCGACCGCCAGCACCTCGTCCGCCTCGTCGAGCTCGAGCAGCGCCGCAGCCACCGGGTCCGAGAGCGCGTCGGCGAGCGACTCCGCCAGCGTGCCGGCGAGCGGCATACCGGCGGAGTGCACGAAGGGGAGCGTGAAGACGCACACCGATGGCACCTTCACCGTCGGGACGGACGACCCGGCATACGGGCCGTGGTTCGTCGACAACGACCCGAGCAGCGGCAAGGGCTATGAGTCCGCGGTGGCCTATGCCATCGCCGACAAGCTCGGCTTCGCCAAGGGTGATGTCACTTGGGTCAAGGTGCCCTTCAACAAGGCCGTGCTGCCGGGGGTCAAGGACTTTGACATCGACGTCAACCAGGTCTCCATCACCGACGCGCGGCGCAAGGCGGTGGACTTCTCCAGCGGCTATTACGACGTGCGCCAGACCGTGGTGACCACCAAGGGCAGCGCGATCGACGGCAAGACGAGCGTTGCGGACCTCAAGGGCGCGACCCTCGGCGCGCAGGTCGGCACCACCTCGCTGTCCGCGGTCACCGATCAGATCGGCGCCAAGTCGATGGTCTACGACACCAATGACGCGGCCGTGCAGGCGCTCAAGGCGGGCCAGGTCGACGGCATCGTCGTCGACCTGCCGACGGCGTTCTATATGACTGCAGCGCAACTGGATGACGGTCTTATCGTCGGTCAGTTGCTTGCCACCGGGTCGACGCCCGAGCAGTTCGGCGCGGTGCTGGACAAGGGTTCGGCGCTGACTCCGTGCGTCACGGCCGCGGTCGACGCCCTGCGCGCCGATGGCACGCTGGACTCCTTGGCGCAGGAATGGCTCGCGGCGCAAGGCGCGCCCGAGCTTTCCTGATCCGCCGATTGAGCTGTCCCCGATGAGTTCGTCCGCCGAGTCCACCGGACCTGCCAACCCCGCCGAGGAGGGCTGGCAGCCCTCGGCGACCCAGCAGGAGCGCGACGCGTTCCGTCGCGCTCAGGCGCGGCGCTCGGCGCTGATCGCCGCGGCGGCGACGGTCCTGGTCCTCGGGGTGTTCGTCATTCTGCTGACCTCCTCGCCGGGCTGGCCGGCGCTGCGGGCGACCTTCCTGTCCTGGGACAAGGCGCAGGAGTCGTTTATCCCGGTGTTGAAGGGCCTGTGGCTCAACATCCGGGTGATGCTGGTGTGCGCGGTCGGCATCGCCCTCCTGGGGATGTTTATCGCGATCCTGCGGACCCTGCGCGGCCCGGTGTGGTTCCCGGCTCGGCTGCTAGGCACGGTCTATGTGGACCTCTTCCGCGGGCTGCCGCTGCTGCTGGTGCTCTTCCTACTCGGCTTCGGTATGCCGGCCCTGCGCTTCTCCGGTCTGCCCACCAGCGCGCTGTTTTGGGGCTCGCTGGCGATCGTGCTCTCGTACTCGGCCTACGTCGCCGAGGTCTTCCGCGCGGGCATCGAGTCGATCCACCCCTCGCAGTGGGCTGCGGCCCGCTCGCTGGGGCTGAGTTATCGCCAGGCGTTGCGCTTTGTCGTTCTGCCGCAAGCGATCCGGCGGGTCACCCCGGCGTTGATGAACGACCTGGTCTCCCTGCAAAAGGACTCCGGCCTGATCGCGGTGCTCGGGGTGGTCGACGCGATTCGTGCCGCGCAGATCGAGACCTCCCGCGACTACAACTTCACCCCGTATGTCGTGGCCGGCGTCCTCTTCGTCTGCCTCACCGTCCCGATGGCCCGGTTCACCGATTGGCTGGCCCGGCGCCAGGGTGACGGTGCGGTAGGGAGCATCCGATGAGCGAGCAAGCGGTCAGCGAACCGGTGCTGCGGGCGCGCGGAGTCCGCAAGGCATTTGGCGACGCGGTAGTGCTGCGCTCGGTCGATCTGGATGTGCACGCCGGCGAATGCGTGGTGCTGATCGGGGCATCCGGCTCGGGCAAATCGACGCTGTTGCGCTGCCTCAACCTGCTCGAACAGGTGGACGACGGGATCATCGAGCTGCAGGGGCGCGAGATCACCGATCCGCGGGTGGATACCGACGCGGTGCGCTCCCAGATCGGGTTGGTGTTCCAGGCATATAACCTCTTCCCCCACCTCAGCGTGCTCGACAACCTCACGCTCGCCCCCGTCCGGGTGCACCGTCGGCCGGTCGCCGAGGCACAGGCCGAGGCAATGGTGGTCCTGGAGCGGGTCGGCTTGGCGGACAAGGCATCCGCGCGCCTGGACGCGCTCTCCGGCGGACAACAGCAGCGGGTGGCCATCGCGCGGGCATTGGTCAACCGCCCGCTGTTGATGCTGCTGGACGAGATCACCTCGGCCCTTGACCCGGAACTCGTCGGTGAGGTGCTCGACCTCCTGCGCGATCTCAAAGCGGAGGGGATGACGATGATCCTCAACACCCACGAGATGGGCTTCGCCCGGCAGGTCGCTGACCGCGTCTGCTTCCTGGCCGACGGCCGCATCGTCGAGCAAGGTCCGCCGCAGGACGTCCTTGGGGCGCCGAAAGACGAACGCCTGCAACGCTTCCTGGCCCGGCTGCATACCTGAGCCGTCGGCGCCGCAACGGAAGTGACACGAGCCGCAGCGATACCGGTGGGGTGCGGGGGCGGCATACCGGGTCGTAGGCTCTCGATCCATGCGGATCGTGCGGTTCACCACGGGGGAGGACCCGGCATACGGGGTCCTCGAAGAGTCCGGCCAGATGATCGCCGAGGTGATCGGTGACCCGCTCTACCAAGGCGTGACCTTCACCGGCCAGCGCATCCCGCTGGACCAGGCGCGGCTGCTCGCGCCGATCATTCCGCGCAGCAAGATCGTCTGTGTCGGAAGGAATTACGCCGACCACGCCAAGGAGATGGGCAACGATCTGCCGCCCGTCCCGATGACCTTCTTCAAGCCCAACACCGCGGTCATCGGTCCCGACGACCCGGTGATCCTGCCGGCCATCACCCAGGAGGTCAGCTACGAGGGCGAGTTGGCGGTGGTGATCGGCCGGATCGGCAAGCAGGTCCCGGCGCAGCGGGCCCACGAGATCGTCTTCGGCTATACCTGCGCCAATGACGTCACCGCGCGCGATCTGCAGCGCAGCGAGGGGCAATGGGCCCGCGCCAAGGGGATGGACACCTTCTGCCCGCTCGGACCGGCGATCGCCACGGACCTCGACGCCAGCGATCTGCGGATCGTCACCCGCCACGACGGGACAGTGGTCCAGGACGGTCGGACCAGCGACATGATCACCGGCATCCCGAAGTTGATCGCCCACATCACCGCCGCCATGACCTTGCTGCCGGGTGATGTGGTGCTCACCGGCACTCCGGCCGGTGTCGGACTGGTCGAGCATGGCGCCCGGGTCGAGGTCGAGATCGAGGGGATCGGCATCCTGGCCAATCCCTTCGTGCGCCGCGACTGACGACGAACCTAGAATCCGTTTCATTATGAAGACCCCCGAGCTCGGCCCGGTCCGCCTGCGCGTCGCCCCGTCACCCACCGGCGACCCCCACGTGGGCACCGCATATATGTCGCTCTTCAACCTCGCCTTCGCGCGCCAGCAGGGCGGGCAGTTCCTGCTGCGGATCGAGGACACCGACCGCGCCCGCTTCCGCGAGGACAGCGAGAAGCAGGTCTACGACACCCTGCACTGGCTGGGCCTGACCTGGGACGAGGGCCCGGACATCGGCGGCCCGTTCGCGCCCTACCGGCAATCCGAGCGCCTGGACACCTACGCCCCGTATGTCGCTCGCCTGCTCGCCGAGGGCAAGGCGTATGAATGCTGGTGCAGCACCGAGCGCCTGTCGGCGATGCGCGAGCAGCAGCAGAAGGCGAAGCTGCCCACCGGCTATGACCGGATGTGCTGGGGCAAGACCGAGGCCGAGCGCCGCGAGCTACCCGGCTTCACCGAGCAGCCGGTGGTACGCATGCTCATCCCTGACGACGTGCAATTGGAGTTCGAGGACCTCATCCGCGGCCGGGTGAGCGCGCCCCGGCCCGATGACCAGGTCATCCTCAAGGCGGACGGCTTCCCGACATACCACCTGGCTGTCGTCGTCGACGACCACGAGATGAAGGTGACCCATGTCGTGCGCGGGGAGGAATGGATCTCCTCCACCCCCAAGCACCTGCTGCTTTACAAGTGGCTCGACATCCCGGCGCCGAAGTTCGCGCATATGCCGCTGCTGCGCAATGCCGACAAGTCCAAGATCTCCAAGCGCAAGAACCCGGCGGCCCGGCTCACCTGGTTCGTCGAGGAGGGCTATCTGCCCGAGGCGCTGGTCAACTTCCTTGCGCTGCTTGCCTATCCGCCGGCTCAGGATGAGCAGGGCAATGACGTCGAGAAGTTCACCTTCGCCGACTTCGCCCGTGACTTCGCGTGGGAGAAGGTCAACCCGGTGGGGCCGATCTTCGATCTCAAGAAGCTGGAGTGGCTCAACGGCGTCTATATCCGCGACCTGGAGTTGGGCAATTTCGCCTCGCGGCTGCTGCCCTATCTCGAGCGCGAGGGGGTGCTCAGCGGGTCACAGAGCCTGGGGGAATTGGGCCGGCTGAAGGATGTCGCCGCCCTGATCCAGACCCGGATCACGCTGCTCAAGGAGGCCGCGGCGCTGGTGCGGCCGTTCTTCGTCGCCGACGACCAACTACAGATCGAGGAGGACGCGCGCGGCAGCCTGGGCCAGGACGCGCCGCGGGTCCTGGATGCCGCTATCGACGCTCTCGGCGCGGTCGACGACTCGCTCACCTCACTGGTCGCCCCAACGAACTGGAACGCCGCCAACCTCGAGGCGGTGCTGCGGTCGGCCATCGTTGACGGGCTGGGCCTGAAGCCGCGCTTCGCCTTCGGCCCGATCCGCGTCGCCGTCTCCGGCGCCCGGATCTCTCCGCCGCTCTTTGAGTCGATGGAGATCCTCGGCAAGACCTCGACGCTGGCCCGGCTGCACGCCCTGCGCGACTCGCTCTGAGGCGGCATTTAGGGCCTGGTCACCCTCGGGTGGCCGGACGGTTGGTGGGCGATCTAGGCGGGCGATTTGGGTGCCCCCGCGCCGGACGGTAGTATTGCTCCTCGGTTCGCCGTCCGGCTAGTACTTCGGTGCCAGCGGGCGTCGATACCCCCTTGGGGTATGGTGTAATTGGCAACACTAGTGATTCTGGTTCACTCATTCTAGGTTCGAGTCCTGGTACCCCAGCGTTGGATTGGTCTCGATGGAATCGCGTGAGCCGATCCCCTTCATCACCATCAAGACGCCCTCTGCTGCGGTGAGCAGGGGGCGTCTTGGTTTCCCGGTGTCCGGTATGTCCGGTGATCCTCAGGGCGGCTCAGCTCGAGTTCGCCCGCGCCGCGGCTTCCTGCGACGCGGCTTGGCGAGCGAGCACCTCGGTGAGCTTGTTGGCGCCGGCGATCACCGTCGCCGCATGCAGCCGTCCGGGCTGGCGTGAGAGGCGCTCGATAGGCCCGGAGATGGACACCGCCGCGATGACCCGGCCAGACGGGCTGCGCACCGGCGCCGAGACGGAGGCCACCCCCGGCTCCCGTTCGCCGACGCTCTGCGCCCAGCCACGGCGGCGGACGCCCGACAGAGCCGTCGCATTGAAGGCCGCGCCCTGCAGACCCCGGTGCAGGCGGTCGGGCTCCTCCCAGGCGAGCAGCACCTGCGCGGCCGAACCCGCCAGCATCGACAGCGTCGCCCCCACGGGGATGGAGTCGCGCAGACCCACGGGCCGGTCGGCCGCCGAGACGCAGACGCGGTGGTCACCCTGGCGCCGGAAGAGCTGGGCACTCTCATTCGTGTGATCGCGCAGCGCTCCGAGCACCGGACCGGAAGCGGCCAGCAAGCGATCCTCACCGGCGGAGGTAGCCAACTCCGCCAGCCGCGGACCGAGGACGAAACGGCCCTGGAGGTCACGGCCTACGAGCCGGTGGTGCTCGAGCGCGACTGCGAGGCGGTGGGCCGTGGGACGCGCCAGTCCGGTGGCGGAAACCAGCTGCGCGAGAGTCGCTGGACCGGCCTCCAAGGCCCCCAGCACTACCGCCGCTTTGTCCAGCACGCCGACGCCACTCGAAGTGTCCATGTACTGATATTGACGTCTCATTGCCTGAGACGCAAATTCTGACCACGATGAGTCGTGTAACCCTGAATCGGTTCCAGATGTCACCGGCGACACCGGTTGGTTGGAGGAAGAATGGCTGGCACCCTGGCCGAGAAGGTTTGGGCCGATCACGTGGTCCGTAGCGCACCCGGCGAACCCGACCTGCTCTACATCGACCTGCACCTGCTGCACGAGGTCACCTCACCGCAGGCATTCGACGGTTTGCGACTGGCCGGCCGGCCGGTCCGTCGCCCGGATCTGACGCTGGCGACCGAGGACCACAATGTCCCGACCACCCCGGGGCCGATCACCGATCCGGTCAGCCGCACCCAGGTCGAGACGCTGCGCCGCAACTGCGCCGAGTTCGGGGTCACCAGCTACCCCATGGGCGACGCCGAGCAGGGCATCGTCCACGTCGTCGGGCCGCAGCTGGGTCTGACCCAGCCGGGCATGACCATCGTCTGCGGTGACAGCCACACCTCCACGCACGGCGCCTTCGGGGCGCTGGCCTTCGGGATCGGCACCAGCGAGGTCGAGCATGTGCTGGCCACCCAGACATTGCCGCTCAAGCCGTTCGCCACCATGGCCGTCGAGGTCGAGGGGAAATTGCCGCCCGGAGTGACCGCCAAGGACCTCGTGCTCGCCGTGATCGCCGAGATCGGCACCGGCGGGGGACAGGGCTATGTCATCGAATACCGCGGATCGGCGATCCGCGGGCTGTCGATGGAAGCCCGGATGACGGTCTGCAATATGTCGATCGAGGCGGGCGCGCGCGCCGGTCTGATCGCCCCCGACCAGACCACCTACGACTATCTGGCGGGTCGTCCGCACGCCCCGCAGGGCGCGGATTGGAATGCGGCAGTGGCCTATTGGGACACCCTGCGTACCGACGACGACGCCGTCTTCGACAAGGTCGTGCACCTGGACGCGGCCGCGCTAACCCCCTTCGTCACCTGGGGCACCAACCCCGGTCAGGGTGCGCCGCTGGGCGAAGCAGTGCCCAACCCCGAGTTCATCCCGGATGAGACCGAGCGAGCCGCGGCCGAAGCCGCGCTGGCCTACATGGGCTTGACGCCCGGTATGCCGTTGCGCGAGATCGGCGTGGACACCGTCTTCGTCGGCTCGTGCACCAATGGCCGGATCGAGGATCTGCGGGCTGCCGCCGACGTCATCCGCGGCCGCCAGGTCGCCGACGGCGTGCGCATGCTCGTCGTCCCCGGTTCGGCGCGGGTGCGCCTGCAGGCCGAGGCCGAGGGCCTGGATGCGATCTTCACCGCCGCCGGTGCCGAATGGCGCCTGCCCGGCTGCTCGATGTGCCTGGGCATGAACCCGGACACGCTGGCGCCGGGGGAGCGCTCCGCGTCCACCTCCAACCGCAACTTCGAAGGTCGTCAGGGCAAGGGCGGGCGCACCCATCTGGTCAGCCCCCTCGTCGCCGCCGCCACCGCGGTGCGCGGTTCGCTGTCCTCGCCCGCCGATCTCGACTGAGCCGCAAAGGATTCCGTATGCAGGCATTCACCAGCCACACCGGTATCGGCGTCCCGCTGCGGCGCAGCAATGTGGACACCGACCAGATCATTCCGGCCGAATATCTCAAGCGGGTCACCCGGACCGGCTTCGAGGACGGGCTCTTTGCCGCCTGGCGCCGCGAGGAGGACTTCGTCCTCAACGACCCGGCATACGCCGCCGGCTCGGTGCTGGTCGCCGGCCCCGACTTCGGCACCGGATCCTCCCGTGAGCACGCCGTATGGGCGTTGATGAACTACGGCTTCCGCGCCGTCATCTCCAGCCGCTTCGCCGACATCTTCCGCGGGAACTCCGGCAAGCAGGGTCTGCTGACCGCGGTAGTGAGCCCGGACGACGCCGAGCTCTTGCTGAAGTACCTCGAAAGCGAGCCCGGTGCGAGTGTCACGGTCGATCTGCAGTCCCGGATGATCACCGCGGGCGATATCACCGCCGCCTTCGAGGTCGACGACTACACCCGGTGGCGCCTGCTGGAGGGCCTGGACGATATCGGGCTGACCTTGCGCCATGAGGACTCAGTCACCGCATACGAATCCGGCCGCCCCGCCTTCAAACCCACTGTCACCGCACGCTGATCCACATCGGGTGGCAGCGATTTCGTTGCGACACCGACGAACTCGGACCTGCGCAGTAGTGGACGAATCGACCTCCGGCGTCCTACCGTCACATCTGGGTCGACGATGTGGTCGCCGATCTGCGTGGGTCGCCGGCCCCTCCGGCGCAGACTGGCACGAGGAGTGTGGATCGGCGTGAATAAGTCGGATCTGATTGCGGCAGTTGAAGATCGGCTCGGTAGCAAGGCGGCGGCCCAGAACGCCGTCGAAGCGATCTTGGAGACGATCGTGACCGAAGTGGCCAAGGGCGGCAAGGTCTCGCTGACCGGCTTTGGCACCTTCGAAAAGGCGGCCCGGGCCGCGCGCACCGGGCGCAACCCGCGGACCGGGGAGACGGTGCGCATCCGCAAGACCTCCGTGCCCCGCTTCATCGCGAGCGCGAAGTTCAAGGAATACGTCAAGTCGCCCAAGAGCCTCCCCAAGACCACCCCGCTGGCTCGGGCCTCCAGCACGGCGGCCGCCAAGGCCGCCGCGGCTCCGGCGCGGACCACCACGACTGCGGTCAAAAGCGCCCCGGCTTCGGCCACTGCGGCGAAGACCACCACCAAGACGTCGAGCGCCAAGGCTGCGACCGCCAAGAAGAGCGCCGCCGAGGCCACCGCCCCGGTGGCCAAGAAGGCGACCAAGGCTGCCGGCAAGGGCGCGAAGAAGAGCGCCAAGAAGTCCTGACCGGCATCCGCCGGAGCGCTCTGGCGACTCGGCCATACGGCAGGCGCCGCGCCAAATCCGGTGTGCGACTAGCGAATAATCTCCCCGTCGCCGATCCCCACCAGCCACGCCCGGGTCACTTCGGGTTGTTGGCTGTCGGGATCGGTGACGGTGAGACTGAGGCGCTGGCCGACGCGCACTATACGTAGGCCGCTGCCGGCGAGCGCGGCGGCGGGCAAGTCGACCACCCGGCCATCGTCGAGGATCATTTGCCCCGAACCGGTGGCCGGGTCATAGGCGTGGACGCTGCCCTGCACGCCCATCAGCCTAGTGCGGTCGGCTCGTCGCCGGCCCCCATCGGCGTATGCCGGGCCAGCGCCCGCGCCGTATGCGGTCCGCACCCCAGCGCCACGACCTCGTCGAGATCGGCGCTGACATCCACATCGCGGCGCAGCCGGGGCAGGTCCAGATTGAGCCGCCGGTAGCCCGCCGCCTCATGCCGCCCCGCGGACCCGGCCCCGAATGACGGCTCCGGATTCCCGGCGTGATCGGCGAGTAGGACCGTGCCGCTCCCGGCCCAGTCCGGCACGAATGCCTGGGGGACGTCACCGGCCGCATCGAGTGCCGCGCCGAGGTCGGCCGCCCGCAGCGCCGGTAGGTCGCCGAGGAGGACCGCCGCACGGCTGGTCCCCAGCTCGGATTGCGCCTGCGAAAGCGCCTGGGCGACAGCGGAATTGAGCCCCCCGCCCGGGTCCGCTACGAGGTATGCCGCGAGGGACTCGGCATACCGGGCCAGGTCCGGGTCCGGGGTCACCACGACCAAGTGCGCTCCGCTTGCGGCCACGGCGGCCAGGGTGTCGCGCGCGAAGGCACGCGATAATTCCACCCGGCCGGGCACGTCGAGCCGGCTCTTGCCGTGCGGCGCTCCCTTGACCGGAACGATCACCCGCCAAGCCTGCGTGGCGCTGCCTGTCATGCCCGGGATCGTGTCACGAGGTGCATAGGCTGGGTGTCGCCCGCCCCCGGAGAAGCGAAGGCTGGAGATGAGACGCACCGCCGCGCACCGCGCGATGCCACGCCCATACCGGACCGTGGTGGAGATCCTGCGGCCGGTGATGGGGGCGATCACCCGCCGGGACTGGCGCGGAATGGAGCATCTGCCGGCCGATGGCGGCTTCGTCGTCTGCCCCAACCACCTGTCCCATCTTGATGTCTTCGCCCTGGGGCATTTCCTCTTCGATACGGGCCGGCCGGGCTACTTCTTGGCCAAGGACAGTCTTTTTCGGGTGCCGGTCATCGGTCCGTTGCTCGTCCAGACCGGCCAGATCCCGGTCTATCGCGGCACGACACGCGCGTTGGAATCCCTGCGCGCGGCCATGACCGGGATCGCCGCGGGTAAGGCGATCGTCGTTTACCCCGAGGGCAGCCTCACCCGGGATCCGGACCTCTGGCCGATGCGCGGCAAGACCGGTGCCGCCCGGCTCGCTTTGGAAAGCCGCTGTCCGCTCGTCCCGGTGGCGATGTGGGGTCCGCAGGATTTGCTGCCGCCGCACGGCGCGAAGGTGCCGCGGGTATGGAAGCGCCCCACCATGCACATCAGCGCCGCGCCGCCCATCGATCTGTCCGATCTGTATGACGCGCCCGACCAGCGGGCCGCCGCGGTGGAGGCCACCGAGCGGCTCATGGTGGCGCTCACCGAGGAACTGGCCCGGTTGCGCGGCGAACGCCCGCCAGCGCAACGCTGGGATCCGGTTGCCCACGGGCAGAGCGAGTTCGGCCGCCACGACGCTGGCCCGCGCCGTTTCCGTCGCGCCTCCTGACGTCTTATTGGGCGGCGCGCAGGGCGGCGTCCACGTCGGCCCACAGATCCCGGACATCCTCGATCCCGACGCTGAGACGGATCAGGTTGACCGGGGTGCTTGCGGGCTCATTGGGGATGGCCCGCCGGCGCTCCCATTGCGACTCCACCCCGCCGAGTGAGGTGGAATGGCTCACCAATCGCGCCGCCGCGCAGACCCGGTCGGCGGCCTCCGCGCCGCCCGCGACATCGAACGAGATCATCGCCCCGAAGCCGGGATAGCGCACCGTCTCCACCGCCGCATGCTCCGCCAAACGCTCGGCGAGGACGGCCGCATTGGTGCAGGCGCGCTCGAAACGCACTGCCAGAGTGCGTAATCCACGAGTGGCAAGCCAGGCCTCCATCGCACCGGGGATCCCGCCGCCATACGTCCGGGTCGCCAATAGCCGCTCCAGGAGCTCGGGGTCACGGCATACCGTGGCGCCCAAGAGGACATCCGAATGGCCGGAGAGGTACTTGGTCGCCGAATGGATGACGACATCGGCGCCCAGGTCCAGGGGGCGCTGCAGCAGTGGGGTGGCGAAGGTGTTGTCCACCACGACGAGCGCGCCGGCCGCCCGGGCGGCCGCGCTGGCCCGGCCGATGTCGGCGACCCGGAGCAGGGGATTGGTCGGCGATTCCAGCCACAGCAGGTCGGCGCCGGGCAGCTCCGCGTCGATCGCGTCCGCGTCGTCGACCTCCACCCAGCGCACCGTGCACCGGCCGCGGCTTTCGGCTTGCCGCAGTAGGGAATCCACCCCGTTGTAGGCACCCACCGGAGCCACGATCGTGCCGCCGATCGGTAGCAACTCGAAGGCGGCGCCCGCTGCCGCCATACCGGAGGCGAAGGTGAGCGCCTGGCCGCCCTCCAGCGTGCCGAGGATCTCCTCGAAGCTCTCCCAGTTGGGGCTGCCGGCTCGGCCGTAGACGACCTCGCCGCCGTGGGTGTAGCTCGAGGTGAAGGCCACCGGGGTGACCAGCGCGGAGCCCGGCTGCACGGCCGGCCGGCCCAGGGCGACGACGGCGGTGGCGGGCTGCAGCGGGGGAGTCGGTGAGCTCATGCAGCGACGATAGGCGTTGCGCGCCATACGTGCTGGGGGCCGCCGGGTAGGGTCGGGCCCGATGAGCGCCACTCCCGAACGCCCCGCCCGGATCCGCGTCGCCCTGCTCTTCGGCGGGCGCTCTTCTGAGCACGCGGTCTCCTGTGCCACCGCCGCCGGTGTGCTGCGCGCCCTGGATCGCGAGCGCTATGACGTGTTGCCGATCGGGATCGCGCCCGACGGTCGCTGGGTGCTCTTGCCCGATGACCCCGCCCCGCTGGAACTGACCCGTGGCCAGACTCCGGCTGTCCCCGAGTCGGAGACCGCCGTGGTGTTGCCGATGAGTACCCGGGACCGGGCAGTGCGCACCCTGCCGGCCGGGCGGGTACCCGAGGAACTCGGCGAGGTAGACGTCGTTTTCCCGTTGCTGCACGGGCCTTTTGGTGAAGACGGGACCGTCCAAGGCCTGCTCGAGCTCGCCGACATCCGGTATGTCGGCTCCGGTGTCCTGGCCTCAGCGGCCGGGATGGACAAGCAGATCATGAAGGTCTTGCTCGCCGGCGCCGGGCTACCGGTCGGCCCGTATGTGGTGATCACCGACGCCCAGTGGCGCCACGACCCGGCGGCGGCCCGCGAGGCGGTGGCCGAGCTGGGGCTGCCGGTCTTCGTCAAGCCGGCCCGGGCGGGTAGCTCGATGGGCATCACCAAGGTCACCGACCTGGCCGATCTCGACGCCGCCATCGACGAGGCCCGTCGCCACGACCTCAAGCTCGTCGTCGAGGCGGGGATCGTTGGCCGCGAGATCGAGTGCGCGGTGCTGCAGGGCCGCGACGGCGCCGAACCCCGGACCTCGCCGGTGGGGGAGATCGTGGTGCGCGAGGGGCATGGCCACGATTTCTATGACTTCGACGCGAAATATCTCGACGGCGATGCGGTGGCGTTGACCGCACCGGCGGAGGTTCCCGAGCAGATCAGCGACCGGGTCCGTGACTATGCCGCGCGCGCCTTCACCGCGTTGGGCTGCGAGGGCCTGGCCCGGGTCGACTGCTTCGTGACCGAGCAGGGCGAGGTGATCGTCAACGAGATCAACACCATGCCCGGCTTCACCCCGTCGTCGATGTACCCGATCATGTGGCGCGCCGCCGGTATGGAGTATCCGCAGCTGGTCGACGAACTCATCGCCTTGGCGCTGGAGCGCCCGCTCGGCCTGCGCTGAGAACTCGTCGCGGCGGCGCTCGCCTTGGCGGGGTTCAGGACGGGGCGATGCAGCTATGCCCGGTGCGCGGCAGCTTCCGCGCCGCCGCGGCGAAGTCCGTCAGCAGCATGGTCTCCGGGGCATAGTCCGCGGGGATCAGCACCTCGATGGCGGGATCGGTGCCGAAGGTCGTGAAGGCGTGACCGTCGTCCAGGGGGCGGATCACCCAGTCGACGTCGTCTACCGTGACGCAGTTGAGCGTGGTCGGCGCGAGCGGCGGCAGGCCGCAACGGGCGATGACGGCGGGATCACCCCACGCCGCGACAGCCGGGCTGTCCACCGTCACCGGACGGCGCTGCAGATCACGCGCCGGCCCGGTGCGCGCGGGCCAGGGGAGGTCACCGCATACGGACTCGGCGGCGTGCTCGGGCAAGGCGAGGTCGACCGCGCCGGAGGAGCACGCGGTCAGGCCGAAGACCAGGGCGGCGGCGGCCGTCACGCGGCCGCAACGCATCATACGTTGACGACGGTGCAGGTCAACGTGCGGGTGATGCCCGGGGTCTCCTGGATGCGGGCGATGACCAGCTTGCCGAGTTCGTCAACCGAGCCGGCCTCGACGCGGGCGATGCAGTCATACGGACCGGTGACATCCTGTGCGGCGATGACGCCGGAGATGCCCGAGACGGACTCGGTGACCGCGGCGGATTTGCCGACCTCGGTCTGGATGAGGATGTAGGCCTGGACCACGGTGCGCGTCCCCTCACTGATCGCGCCGGTTCCATCCGGCGGCATTGTCGGGCGGCCCAGGGCGGGCCTCGGCGAGCACGCTACCGTGCAGGCCATGTCGCCGTCTCCCCAGGTGTTGTCGCAGCTGTCGGAAGATGCCCTGCTGGCCCGGGTGCTCCCCTTGCTCGGCGGCAGCCGGCCGCAACCGCTGGGGCCCGGTGACGACGCCGCCGTCATCGCCATCGACGGCCCGGTGGTGGCGACCACCGACACCATGGTGCTGGGCGCGGACTGGCGTGACGACTGGTCGACTCCCGAGCAGGTCGCGGCAAAGACGGTGGTGCAGAACCTCGCCGACCTGGCGGCTATGGGCGCCGAACCCACCGCGATCCTCAGCACCCTGGTGCTCGACCCGCAGACTCCGCTGGACTGGGTGGAGCGGTTTGCCACCGCGCTGGGGGAACAATGCCGCCGGTATGACGTGAGCGCCGCCGGCGGCGATCTGTCCTCGGCTCCGGCCGGCGTCCGAATGGTGTCGATCACCGCGCTTGGTGAGCTTGCCGGCCGGTCGCCGGTTACCCGCTCCGGGGCACGTCCGGGAGACACCATCGCGGTCACCGGATCACTGGGGCGCTCCGCGGTGGGGTTGGCGCTTTTGCTCCAGGCCGCGGAGGCCGGTGTCGATGTGGCCACGCTGCCCGCCGCCGCGCTCCATCACCACCTGACGCCGAGCGCACCGCTGGCTCAGGGCCCGGTCGCCGCACTCGCCGGGGCGAGCGCGATGATCGACCTGTCGGATGGACTCGGGCGCGACGCGGCCCGGGTGGCCCGGGCTAGCAGCATACGGCTGGAGGTGGACTCGGCACTATTGGCCGGCGATCTCAACTGGGCCGAGCAATATCTGCCGCGCGCCCAGGCCCGCGAGTGCGTCCTGGGCGGCGGGGAGGAACACAGCCTGCTGGCGACCTTCCCCGGTTCGCTGCCGCAATTCTGGCGCCCGATCGGGGTGGTCGCCGCGGGCGAGCCGCAGGTATGGCTGGACGGCACGCCGCTGCCGGCACTGGGCTGGGACCATTTCGCCGGCTGAGCCGGCTGGCCTGAGCAGCAGGCCAGCCGAGAAACGGACAGCGAATGCGAAACGCCGCCGCGGACCAGGTCCGGGGCGGCGTTTGCGGTATGCCGTGAGGGCAGGTCAGCGGGTGACCTTGCCGGCCTTCAGGCAGGAGGTGCAGACATTCAGGCGCTTGGGGGTCTTGCCGGCCTCGCCGACCATCGCGCGCACCCGCTGGATGTTGGGGTTCCAGCGACGCTTGGTGCGGCGGTGGGAGTGCGAGATGGAGTGACCGAAGCCAGGGCCCTTGCCGCAGACATCGCAGTTGGCAGCCATGGGGGTTCTCCTCGAGATGAACGAAATTTCGGTAGCTTCGCGGTGCGCGCCCAGCCGGGTGACACGGCACAGGGGCAACCGGGACAGGGTAGCCGACCGGCCGGGGGCGGGGCAAAACGCCGAGTTGACTCACCCTAGATGCCCGCGTAATCGGGGTCGTTGCCTCATCCGAAGA
>CAKZIH010000394.1 GCA_936931335.1 uncultured Nostocoides sp.
CTATGGCGCGTCGGTGCCCGTGGTCAAGGTCGGCCGGATGGCCGGGCAGTACGCGAAGCCGCGCAGCAGCAACACCGAGACCCGCGAGGGTGTCACGCTCACGGCATACCGCGGCGACATGGTCAACGACTACGAGTTCGAGGAAGCCGCGCGCCAGCCCGACCCGCAGCGTCTGGTCCGGGCGTATCACGCCAGCAGCGCCACCTTGAACCTAGTGCGCGCCTTCACTACCGGCGGCTATGCCGATCTGCGGCACGTCCACGAGTGGAACAAGGGGTTCGTGGCCAACCCGGCGAATGCCTTGTACGAGAGGCTCGCTCGCGATATCGACAAGGCGATGCGCTTCATGTCGGCCTGCGGTGCCGACTTCGACGCGATGCGGCAGGTGGAGTTCTTTGCCGCCCACGAGGCGCTCATCCTTGACTACGAACGGCCGCTGACCCGCATCGATTCGCGCACCGGCCGGCTCTATGACACCTCCGGGCACTTTGTCTGGGTGGGGGAGCGCACGCGGCAATTGGATGGGGCGCACCTCGACTTCCTTTCGCGGGTGCACAACCCGGTCGGCGTCAAGCTGTCCACCAAGTCCGACCCGGCATACATCGAGCAGCTCGTGGATCTCGTCGACCCCGACCGCGAGCCGGGGCGGCTGACCTTCATCACCCGGATGGGTGCGGGGCAGATCCGCGAATCGCTGCCCGGGGTCGTGGAGGCCGCGGTGAAGGCCGGGTCGGCCGCGACTTGGATCTGCGATCCCATGCACGGCAACACTTTTGAGTCCACCTCGGGCTACAAGACGCGCAACTTCGACGACATCGTCGATGAGGTCCGCGGCTTCTTTGAGGTGCACCACGAACTGGGGACCGTGCCCGGCGGCATCCACGTCGAGCTCACCGGCAATGACGTCACCGAATGCCTTGGCGGCGCCGAGAAAATCGTCGACGCCGACCTGACCAAGCGGTATGAGAGCGTCTGCGACCCCCGGCTCAACCATCGCCAGGGCCTGGAGCTCGCCTTCCTCGTCGCGGAGATGCTCTCCCGGGACTGACCCGCGCCCATGTGGTGCGGGGTCCGGGTATGTCGTGCGGGATCTGGCCTGGTGGTGCGGGGTCGGGTCTCGTCGTGCGGGGGTATAGGCCCGCACGACCGCGGCTAACCCCGCACGACGAGCGCTAACCCCGCACGAGCGGGGCGGGTCAGGGGGCCTGGTGGTGGCGGGCTTCGCTGGGCCAGGCCGGCTTGGGCTCGTCCGTCGGGCGGCCGCCGAACTCCGCGAGGTACATCGCGGCCAGCACCAGGAGGCCGCCGAATACCATACGGGCCGTGAGGGATTCACCGCCGAAGGCGACGGCAAAGCCCGCCGCGAAGACCGGCTCTGTGGTCATCACGATGGCCGCCCGGGTCGCCGGCATGTGCGCCTGGGCCCAGGTTTGCGCCCAGATCGCAAAGGCCCCGGCGACCAGCGCCATGTAGAGCAGCGACGCCCACGGGCCACCGGAGGACGGCAGCATCACCCCGCCGGGCAGGCCGGCCACGGCGCAGACCAGGCAGATGGCCACGGTCTGGATCACCGCCATACCGGTGGCCTCCCGCGGCGACGACCACCGACCCAGCCAGACGATCTGTGCCGCATAGAGAATGGCGGCGCCTAGCGTCAGCATTTCCCCGGTCCCCAGGGCCAGCCCGCGCAACGCCAAGACCGCCAGACCGATGGTGGCCAGCACCACCGCGGCCCAGACCGTCGCCGGGATGCGCTCGCGCAGCAGCCACGCCGCGATCAGCGGGGTGAGCACCACATAGGCACCCGTGAGGAAGCCGGACACCGAGGCCGAGGTGTGTTCCAGCCCGATCGTCTGCAGCAGTTGCGCCCCGCCATACAGGCCGCCGGGCACCAGCGCCAGACGCACCTGGCGCGCGGACAGCGCCCGCACGTTCCGGTGGAAGAGGGCCAACATCGCGCCCGCCGCGACCAGGAACCGCACCAGCAGGAAGTCCGCGGACGGGATCGTCGCGACGACGTCCTTGATCAGGAAGAAGGTGGACCCCCATACCGCCGTCATGGCGAGCAGCAGCAGGGTGGACACCAGTTCGTGGCGGCGCGGCGCGGAATTCACGCGTGGCTAGACGATCGTGATGGTGATCAGGCTGCCGCGGGGTGCCTTGGCGCCGCCGGCCGGGTCCTGGCCGGTGCACCGGTCGAGCGGCCCGCCGAGGAAGCGGTCCACCTTCACCTCGAAGCCGGCGGCCTTGAGCAGCGCGAGCGATTCGGCCTCGGTGTGGTTGAAGCAGCTGGGGACCTCGACCAAGTCCGGGCCCTTGGAGACCGCGACGCTCACCGAATCCCCGCGAGTCACCTGTCCGGTCGTCGGCGACTGGTCGGCCACCTCACCCTCGGCGTAGTCGTCGGAGAAGATGTCCTCGGTGCGGGTCAGTTCCAGGCCCTGCTCGGTGGCCAGCGCCTGGGCCTCGTCGAACGGCATACCGTGGAAATCGGGCACATCGAAGGGCTGGGGGCCGGCGCTGACCACCAGCGTCACCTGGGTGCCGCGCTTGACCTGGGCACCGGGCTGCGGATCGGCGCGCAAGACCCGGCCGCGTTCCACGGTCTCGGAGAACTCCTCGGTCAGTTGACCGGCCTCGAGATTGGCCTTGGCCAGGCGCGCGGTCGCGGTCTTGCGGGTGACCCCGACGACCTCGGGCACGGCATACCGTTCCTGGCCCTTGGAGACCACGAGCGTGACATCGGCGCCGCGACGCAATTGCGACCCCTCGCCCGGGGTGGCGGAGATGATCTGGCCGCGCGGCACATCCTCGCTGAACGCCTCGGTGTCCTTGCCGTCCAGGTGAGCGCGGTCGAGGGCCGAGTGCGCCTCGGCAGCGGACAGGCCGGCCAGCGCAGGCACCGTGGTCGGCGAGCCGGGTCCGGACAGGAAGTACCAGGTCGCGCCGCCGGCGGCGAGCAGGAGCGCGAGGATCGCGACAAGCAGGCCGCGCCGCGACCGCCGCGGCGCGTCGTCGGAATCGCCGTGTCCAGGTATGACGTTGGCTCGGCTCGCGCCGCCACCGGGTCCGGTATGCACGGCCGGTCGCTGAGACGGCGTCGCGGGGGACAGGGTCCGGGCCTGCGCGTTCGGCGACTGTTCATTCGATGGCTGTGTGGTCGCCGACTGGGCGCCCGCCGCCTGGGCACGCGTCGACATGGCGCCGGCGGCCTGGGCGCTCGTGGGATAGCGGCCGCCGAGGGCCTGAGTGGGCGCGTCGGGAGAGCTCGCGGCGTGGAGCACCTGGGTGGTGGCGCCCGCCGGCAGGTCCGGATCCGGCGTGCCCCGCCCCGCCGGCGCATTCTCCGGCGATGCGGTGCCCGGCGATGCGGTGCCCGGCGTCGCAGTACCAGGTGTGCCCGCTGGCCCCGGCGCCTCGGCCCTGCGGTCCAGAGTGTCGCTGTCCAACTCGCGCCGGACCCGACGCAACTGCTCGCGGAACTCCAGGGCGTCGCCGGGACGCTGCTGCGGATCCTTGGCGGTGGCACTCAGCACCAACGCGTCGAGGCTCGACGGCAGCCCGGCAACCCTGGCCGAGGGCGCTGGGACCTCGGCGTGCAGGTGCTGCCAGAGGACATTGGGGATGCTTTGGCCGTCGAAAACCTTTGCACCGGTGAGCAGTTCGCTCAGGATCAGGCCGGCGGCATAGTTGTCGCTGCGCGGGGTGACCTGGCCGAGTTCCACTTGCTCGGGGGCGACATACGCCAGCGTGCCGAGCACCTCGGTGGTGGCCGAAGTCGCGGTCTCCGCGGTGGTCGCCCGGGCCAGCCCGAAGTCGGCGACCTTGACGATGCCGTCGTCGCGGATGATGACATTCTCCGGCTTCACGTCGCGGTGCACGATGCCGCCGGCATGCGCCTCGCCGAGCGCGGACAGGACCTGATCCATGATGTCCAGCGCCGCGCGGGGGGTCAGCGACCCCTCCTCCTCCAGCACCTGGCGCAATGTGCGGCCGGGGACATATTCCATGACCAGGAAGACCCGGCCCTGGTCCTCGCCCTGATCGAAGACGGAGACGATATTGGGGTGGGAGAGCCGGGCCGCAGCCCGGGCCTCGCGCCGGAACCGGGAGACGAAGGCCTCGTCGTGTCGCAGGTGGGGGCGCATGACCTTGACGGCCACATCCCGATCCAGACGGGTATCGACCGCGCGGTAGACACTCGCCATACCGCCGGTGGCGATGCGTTCCAGAATCGTGTATCGGCCGTCGACGACCGACCCGAGCAGGTCGTCCGGTCCCACGGCATTCATCGCCATGATGTTACGGCGCTACGCGCCGGCCCCCGAACCCGCAGCTCACAGGCGCGAGCGGAAGTAGTTGACGTTGGCGACATACTGCCGGGTGTCGGAGTACCAGCCGCGCTCGCGCACCGACCCCAGGCCCTGGTAGTAGGCGGCGATGACCTCGTCGCGGTTCTCGGCCATCCGGCCAAGCTGGGCGAGGATGACGACCCCGGCGGTGACATTGTCCTCAAGGTCGTGCAAGTCCAGCGACCGATCGATCAGACCGCCGGCCCACTTGCCGGAGCCGGGCATGACCTGCATGACTCCGACCGCGCCGACGTGCGAGCTGACGCCCTGCTGCCAGCCCGACTCCTGCCAGCCGATGGCCAGCGCGAGGCTGGGGTCGACGCCATACCGGTTGGCGGTGCTGGTGATCAGATCGCGGACCTGGCTGCGGCTGGCGCCGCCGCGGCTCGCCGCCGAGGTGGAGCGCTGGGCGGTATCGAAGCTGCGCTCAACGCGGTCGGTAGCGCCGGGGACCCGCAGCTTCTGGCCGGGCCGGATGATGCTGGAGGGCGCGATGCCATTGCTCTTGGCGATGGCCGAGGTGGTCGTGCCATAGCGCGCGGCGATGCCGCTGAGGGTCTCGCCGGCGCTGACCGTATGCCCGCCCACTGTCCGCGCGGGACGCTTCGTGGCGCCGGAGTCATTGGCCGGGATCACCAGGACCTCGCCGGGGTGGACGAGGCGCGCGTCGCTGAGTGAGTTGGCCCGGGCGATGGCGCTGCTGGTGGTCCCGTACTGCTGCGCGATGCCGTAGACGGTTTCCTCGGCCCGCACCGTATGCCGGCCGCTCGCGCCGGAGTGCGCCGCCACCGCGGGCAGGTCCACCGCGGGCGGCGGCGTCGCGGGGAGGGTGAAGAGCGGGGCCATGAAAATCCTTCCGGCCGGGAGCGGGGCACTCGGGACGAGGTCCGTGACTGGTGTGAAAGACGAGACGCACGATACCCAAGTTGCGACCGGTGAGCAGGGTGACGGGCCACACATCCCCGGTATGCCGTATGGCAGTCTGGCCGGGTGAGCGTGGAAGACCTGGTCAGCGAGTGGCTCTCGATCGAAGAGGTGGCGGCCCGAGTTGGGACCTCACCCAATGGCGTACGCCGGCTCCTGGAGGAGCGCGAGCTGATCGGGCTGCGGCGCGGGACGCCGAAGCGGATGGCGGTGCCCGCGGCATTCCTGGTCGATCGCACGCCCTTGGCCTCGCTCAAGGGCACGGTGACGGTGTTGGGCGACAACGGTTTTGACGATGAGGAGATCCTCGAATGGCTGTTCACCCCCGATGAGACCTTGCCCGGGGGTGGCACCCACGCGGTGGATGCGCTGCACGCCGGCTTCAAGACCGAGGTGCGCCGCCGGGCCATGGAACTGGGCTGATCCCACCGCCGAGGGCACGCGCACGAGGTCATGCGCCCGAAATCATGCATTAACCACGAGGTCATGCGTTAGAACGCGCGACCTCGTGGTTAACGCATGAGTCGGTGGATAATGCGCGACTTCGCAGCACGTCCCGCCCCAGCCGGTATGCCGCCTGGGCTGGCCAGCTCACGCCCGGCGTTCGGTGACCCGGCCGATCATCTCGCGCAACACGGTGGCGGCTTCCGGGTCGACGCCGACTCGGTCCAGAGCCGCAGCGGCGTCCCCGGCGTGCTGGGCGATCGCGGCCTCGACCCGGGCCACCGCGCCGCTGCGGCGGATCACGTCGCGCAGCTTCTCGATCGCGGCATCGTCCAGGCCGGGATCGCCGAGGGCGCGCTCCACATACGCCTGTTCGGGCTCTGCGCAACCGGCGAGAGTGTGCGCGATGAGCACCGTGCGCTTGCCCTCGCGCAGGTCATCACCCGCCGGCTTGCCGGTCTCCGCCGGGTCGCCGAAGATCCCGAGCAGGTCGTCTCGCAGCTGGAAGGCGATGCCCAGCGCGAGGCCGTAGTCGCCGAGCGCGTCCAGCGCCGCCCCGGACACCCCGCCCGCCTGCGCCCCGATGAGCAAGGGGTGCTGGATGGAGTATTTGGCGGACTTATAGGTGATGACCCGGGTGGCCTGGTCGATCCGCTGCGCGGCGCTCAACTGCGACCACGGCCGGGCCGCCTCGACCACATCGAGGTACTGGCCGGCCATTAGTTGGGTATGCATGAGATCGAACGCGGGACGCGCCCGGGCCAGGTCGTCGGCGGACAGGCCGCACCCGGCATACCGGGCCTGTGACCAACCCAGACAGAGGTTGCCGGCAAGTATGGCGCCGGCCTCGCCGAAGCGTTCCGCGTCGCCCTCCCAGCCGCGGTCGCGATGCGCGGCGGCCAGGGCGGTATGCACGGTCGGCACGCCGCGGCGGGTGGCGGAGCGGTCGATCACGTCGTCGTGGATGAGGGCGGCGGCCTGCAGGAACTCCACCGACGCGGCCAGTTCCACGGCAGCCGCGTCGTCCGGGCGGCCGGCGGCGCGATAACCCAGATGCAGGAAGAGCGGACGCAGCCGCTTCCCGCCGGCCATCAATGCGCCAATAGCGGCGAGTAGGTCGTGGGCCTCGGGCATCAGGTCGGCAAGGTCGGCGCGCCCGAGGTCCAGTTGGCGGGTGATGGCGTCATCCACGCGGCGACGAACCTCTGTGGTGTCGATCACCCGCAACCCCTCTCCATCGCCATGACCAGCCCGTTCCGGCCCGGTGTGCTCACCCTATGGCGCCCGCGATCGACTCAGACGCGGTGGCCCGTCTCAACGGTGAACACGCGGCACGACCCGCACAGCAGGTCACTTAGGCTTGGAGATATGTCCATTCCGGGGGATCTGCGCGCTGACCGTCCCACGATCAGCTTCGAGTTCTTCCCGCCGAAGGACGATGCCGGCGAGGCGGTCCTCATGGACGCGGTGCATCGGCTGGAGGAGACCCGGCCCGATTTTGTCTCGGTGACCTATGGCGCGGGCGGCACCAGCCAGGACCGCACCGTGCATGCCACGGCTCGGATCGCCGAGGAGACCACGCTGGTGCCGATGGCGCACCTGACCTGTGTCGGTGCGTCGATTGCCCAGTTGCGCAATGTGATCGGTCAGTATGCGGCGGTCGGCATCCGCAACATCCTTGCCCTGCGCGGAGATCCGCCGCGCGGTGGTGACGGGACGTGGGTTGCGCATCCGGACGGCCTCTCGCACGCCGATGACCTGGTGCGGCTGATCCGTTCGCTGGGCGATTTCACCGTCGGGGTGGCGGCCTTCCCCGATGTGCACCCCGAGTCGCCCGACTTCGACCACGATGTGCAGACCCTAGTTCGCAAGGCGGACGCCGGGGCAGAGTTCGCCGTCACGCAGATGGTTTTCGACGCGCAGTCCTATCTGCGGTTGCGCGATGCCGTTGCCGCACATCGGGATTTACCGATCACGCCGGGTCTGATGCCGGTCACCAATGTCAAGCAGATCGCCCGGATGGCGCAGCTCATGGGCACCCCGCTGCCGCCGCCGGTCGTGGACCGGCTCACTGCCGTCGACGGTGACCCGGAGGCGGTGCGCGCGGTCGGCGTGGAGATTGCCACCGAACTGGCGCAGGTCATGCTGGCCGAGGGCGCGCCGGGCCTGCACTTCATCACGATGAACCGCTCCACGGCGAGCATGGAGGTTTTCGAGAACCTCGGGCTCGCCGCGCTTCGTTGAGTTCGCCCGGTATGACGGTGTTCCCGGGTCTGTCGGGTCGGCAGGAGGCGCTGCTGGCGCACTGGCTTCCCGGGGTGCAGGTGATCGCCGACTACAGCTGGGGTCTCCTGGAGACACGGGTGCTGCACCTGCGCCACCGCGACGGGGAGTTCATCGCAAAGGCGAGCGGTCCCGGGGATCACCACCTGGACCGCGAGCTGCGGGCGCACCGTGAGTGGCTGCACCCCTGGACCCGTATCGGGCGGGCGCCACGGCTGGTGCACGCCGACGCCGAGGCAAAGCTGCTGGTCACCACCTTCCTGCCCGGCGAACTGGTATTGGGCACGGCTGCCGAGCGGGATCCGGACACCTTCGCCCAGGCCGGGGAGTTGCTCGCTCTTTTCACGGGCAATCCGGGCAGGTGGACGCGGACTACGAGGCGCGCGAGAACGCCCGGATGGTCGAGCACTGGTTGGGCGGGCCACACCGCATACTCCCGGAGCGGGAGCGGCACCTGCGGGAGTTGATCGCCGCGTGGCCGACGCCGCCGGTCCGCTTGGTGCCCACCCACGGGGACTGGCAGCCGCGCAACTGGCTCACGGACGGCACGGTCGTGCGCGTGATCGACTTCGGGCGCGCGGCTCTGCGTCCAGCCTCCACCGATCTGAATCGCATTGCGGCGCAGGACTTCCCGGGCAATCCGGAGCTGGAGCGCGCGTTCCTGGATGGCTATGGCAGCGATCCGCGGGAGCCGCAGTCCTGGCAGCGCGAGCAGATCCGGCAGGCCATCGGGACAGCCTGTTGGGCCCATCGCGTCGGGGACCGCGAGTTCGAAGAGCAGGGGCACCGGATGCTTGACGCCGCGCTCGGCGAGGCCGGCGCCTGAGGCCAGCCTCGGGGGCCAACGGTCACTCCCACCAGTGTTCCTCGCCCACCTGGACTGGGCGCGGGGCACCGAATACATAGGCCAGCCCGCCGAGGACCCAAACCGCGACGGCCGCCACGAATCGCGGCCACGTGCCCGTCGCGTCGAAGAGAAAGAGTGCCGACACGCTGGGCAACGCCCCGCCAGTGACGAGGCACATCAGTGCATAGGCAAGGACGAGACACCAGGCCAGGGGGAGCGGCATACGTCGTAGGCAGAGCAAGCTGAGGCCGAGGGCGGCCAAGGCGTGGCCCGGTTCGCGCAACAGCGCCCCATTGTCGGTATGGAGCAGTGCACTCGCGGCGCAGAGCGCCACGGCCGGCAGGGTCACCGCCGCAAGCGCGAACGCGCGGGCCGGCCGTAGATCCCGGGCCGCGGTCCGCTCCAGGACGGTCAATGGCGACTCCAGGAGGGACGCGCAGGTGATGCCGAGGATGACGGAAATCAGTGCGCTGGCAATGACCGGCACATAGATCTCCCCGAGCGCCGGCCTCAGCGACGGAAGTTGCAGACCGCCGAGGATGAGGGAGAGCGCACCCAGCCCAGCGATGATGGCCAACCCGAGCAGCGGCCTACGGGCACCGAAAAACTGCCTCACGACGGGTGACAATCGGCTGGCACGATTTCGGCAAACCACGCCCATTGCCGCGACTGGGGCCAGCCGTTCACCTCGGTCACATGCGGAAACAGCCCGGCCTCGTCGGGAACCAGCCGGGCGCTCAACCACTGCTCGCGGGCCATCGCCGCAGGCGCATCGACGGGGGAGTGGCATACCAACCAGGACAGATAGCCCTGGGCGACCCCATCGGCCACCTGCCGATCACTGGCGTCGGCAGAGCCGAGGTAGATGGTGGCGGCTTCGGCGATTGGGGTGGCGGATTCCTGCCACCTCGAAGGGATCGGCAAAGAACTGTCCCGAGTAGCCGTCAGCGTGCCGATCACATTGACGATCGCCGGCCGCGACTTCAGATGGTCGCGCCAGACGCATACCGATCCGGTGCAATCGGAGAGCGCGGTGGAATCGGCCGGGGCCACCCAGCGCAGCGCCGGTCCGGTGACCAGGAGGGCGGCGCTCGCGACGAGCAGGGCGGAGAAGGTGAGGACCCGGCGCCAGGTGGCCCGCGGCAGGAGCGCGGCGCCGGCGGCGGTCCCAAGGATGAGGAACCACAGCGCTTGCCGCCAGGCGACCGCGGAGTTGAATGCGGTGCCCGGCGGGCCGAAAGTGTCGTCCACGATGGTGAAGAGGGCGGCGCTGGTCTCCGGTTCGCCGGCCAAGAAGGTGATCGCCAGATAGGCGACGACCGTATTGACGACCAGCCCCACGAGCACCGGCACGCGCCGCCCAATCGCCATGGCAACCGCCACGAAGGCGAGAACCTGCAGATAGCCCACGGCCAAGGCGGGGACGGAGGGCCAATTGCCGGGGCTTGCGCGCAGCGTCGCGATCGAGGCCGCGAGGACCACAGCGAGATAGGCACCGCTGACCCAGGTCACCGACGCCAGGTAATGCACCGCATTGATCGCCGCCTGAGGGCGTGCCGCGCGCCGGATGTCGAGGGCGCGGTCAGGCTGCCGGTCGCGCGCAGCATCGAGCCCGGCGCTAGCCAAGGTCAATGGGATGGCCAGGCCGAAGGCATTGGTGACCGCAACCGCGGTTGACGCTGACCCGCCGACCCAGCCCTGATTAGCCGTGAGATTGAGCAGAGCGATGACGGCGGTCAACGACGCCCCAAGGCGCGTCCAACTCATGCGGAGCAGCGCCCGGTAGGCGGCGATCATGTCAGCGGGGCGCGCAGTGTGAGGAAGCCGCGCTCCAGGCGCACGGCCGGGGAAGTCCCCTCGTCCGCCTTGGCGCGCAATTCATCCGCCGTGCCGCAGAAAGCGATCCGGCCCTGGTCGATCACCACGACATTGGGATCGAAGTGGTCGATTTCGCCCAGTTCGTGCGTACTGAAGACCACCGCGCAGTCGTCCGCGGCGGCGTGGATCAACTCGCGCAGGCCAGCGCGTTGCTCAGGGTCGAGCCCGACCGTCGGTTCGTCCAACAAGAGCAACCGAGGCTGCGTCACCGTGGCGCACGCCAAAGCGAGTCGACGCCGCATACCGCCGGACAGGCTGCCGATTGTGGACCCGGCCCGGTCAACGAGGCCGACCGCGTCCAGGCTCGCGCGCTGGCGGGCTGAGCCGCCGTCGCCGCACTTGAGCCATTGGGCATAGGCGATGGCGTCCTGGACGCGCATGTGATTGGGAAAGCGCGGATCCTGGGGGAGATATCCGATTGCAGCCAACTGGGTGCGATCCCAGCCCTTGCTCATCGTGCTGTCGCCCAGGCGGATCGATCCGTTCCAGGGCCGGAGATCTCCGACCATGGAGCGGATCAATGTTGTTTTGCCCGCACCATTGCGCCCCAGGAGGGCGGTGATACCGGACGCGAAGGTGCACGTGACATCGAAAAGCACCTGGCGGTTCCTATACCCCTGGGATAGCCCCTCGATAGCTACGTCAGTAGCGGGCACTAATCCACCCAGACCCACTCCCTGTGCTCGGCCGATCCGTGACTCGAACGTCGAAGTGGTACTTGGAACTCGGCCAAGACAGCCCCGTCACCCCATATTGCGGGTCGCAAAAGCGGATCCCGGCGCGGCTGGCGATGGCCACGTCGGGAAGTCCAGCCCGATCGCGCATGAACTGGAACTGATACTTGTTGCTACAGAAGCCGGACGGGGCATCGGTCCAAACGGCACCCGAGGATACCGACGGCAGGGCAGGATCGTTTGAGGAACTACCTGGAAGGCGCTGAGTGCCGTAGGCAAAGGCGTTGAAATTCTGCTTGAACTCAGCGCCAAAGGCCGGGGCAGAGATCAGGCCCAGGGCCGCAGCCAAGCCCACTGTGCGCCCCCCCCCACTTCATGTATCGCGCCATAACGCAACTCCCTTGGTTGTAGAGGTCGCCGGGCGACCTAGCCCGGCTATGCAGAACCTAGTAGAGGAGACGAGTTATCGCCACTGGTAGAGGCTCGTGCTGCCGAATGTTCGAACCCAGCGTTTGCTGCGGCAGGTTGCGCGCAGGTTCGGCGGGTGAATACGAGCACCCGGCATACGGTATGGGCGTGGCGCGCGCGAACCCGGTCGGTTTGGATGGTGTTGACCGGCTGGACGGGGTGCGGGTCCACGAGACGATCCTGCGGCTGGGGGAGCGCATCGCGGCGCGCTTCCCCGAGCGCGGTCTCGGGCGGATCCCGGCGGAACTTGCGCAGATCGCCCAGGAGGTGATCCCGGGCGGCACGGGTCATCCGCGGCGCACCAAGATCTTGGCCTGGGCCGGCCGGATTCTGGCCCTCGTGGTCATCCTGGGCACGGTGGTGCTTTTCGCCATGGCGGTGCGGGATGCGATCCACCATGGCCCCGACCAGTCGTTCGAATGGGTGCCGATCATCGAATCGGCGATCAACGACCTGGTCTTCGCGGGGCTCGCAGTCTTCTTCCTCCAGGCGCTGCCGGAGCGCCTGGAGCGCACTCACCTGCTGCGGATCCTGCACCGACTGCGTTCGCTGGCGCACATCGTTGACATGCACCAACTGACCAAGGATCCCGAGCGGCTGCGGCCGGGCTTTCAGCCCTCGCCCAAGTCCGCGGACCCGGCCCTGAACCGCGACGACCTCGAGCACTACCTCGACTATTGCTCGGAACTGCTCAGTCTGATCGGCAAGGTGGCCGCGCTGTGTGCGGAGACCTCCGAGGACTCCGTCGTGCTGGACACGATCAGCACCATCGAGACGATGACGACCGAGATGGCCGGCAAGATCTGGCAGAAAATCTCCCTCCTGCCGGACTGAGCCACCCCGCCCCAGGGTGGGGGTTGACGGACATACGTACGATCTGACTATCCTCATATCCGAACACTTGTTCGAACGATGAGGGGAGTGAAGATGTCGCGCCGACACGAGGAAACCATCGAGGTCGATGCCCCGGAGGAGGGGCTGCGAGCGTTCATCTGGCGGGGCCGACTGTATGCGGTGCGTGGGGTCGTCGACCGTTGGACCGAGCGCCGCTCGTGGTGGCAGGACCCGGTCGGTGCGCCGCTGGCGGGGGAGCGGACCGTATGGCGGGTTGAGGCCAGCGCGGGGCGGGCGTCGCGCGCCGGGATCTATGACATCGGCCGGGACAGCGATGCGGCCGCCGCGCCGACATGGACCCTGTTGCGGGTCCTGGACTAGGGGCGGCGACGATGACTGCCTATGTTGCCTCCGCTGCGGGAGGTGCTGTGCGAGAACGCATTCCGGCCCAGCGTGTCGCCTCCGCGCTCGACCTGCTCGCGGGCTCCGGGGAGAGTCTGACCGCCGCCGGTGAGGCGGCCCACCTCGTCCAGCGGTATGCCGCCGCCCAACTCGCCGCGCTGCGCGCTGCGGCCGCCGTGCTCGCGATTCGCGGCCCCCGGGCTGCCGGCTCGCGGGGCACC
Source organism: uncultured Nostocoides sp. (assembly GCA_936931335.1). Lineage (GTDB taxonomy): Bacteria > Actinomycetota > Actinomycetes > Actinomycetales > Dermatophilaceae > Nostocoides_A. The sequence continues at coordinate 13,328 of CAKZIH010000394.1, forward strand.
GGCGGACCGCGCAATGTATGGGAGTTGTTGCCCGTCGTGGCGCCCGAATTGCACGAATGGGCGAGCTATTTCGCGATCTGTGCGGCCCGCCGGACCGAGGTGCCTGGGGCAGTGACCGGCCGCGATGCCGATGACCTGGTCCGGTCGGCGGCGGAGTTCCACGACCGCTGTCGGGCCTTGCTCGGCCTGGCTCGGCGTCGCGAGCCGGAACGCCTGGCGCCGGCGGTGCCCCGCTGACGCCGACCGGTTCCCGCCCCGGGTCACCACCAGTGCTGCGCATCAACCGGAAAGACCGATGACCGACTTCGCCCACCTGCACCTCGCTTCGGGGTTTTCGATGCGCTATGGCTCGGCCATGCCCGAGGCCCTGGTGGAGCGGGCCGCGCAATATGGTCAGCCGGCCATCGCCCTGACCGACCGCGACGGCCTGTATGGCGCGGTCCGCTTCGTCCAGGCCGCCGCCAAAGCGGGGCTCTCGGCGGTGCTCGGCGTCGACCTGGCGATGGCCCGGGGCATCCTCGATCCACCACCCGATCCGCGCCGGCGGCCCCCACGGACCCCGGTGCGCGGTGGGGCGATCGTCGACCCACGGCTGCCGCGGGTCACCGTGCTGGCCACCGGCACCGGACTGGACGGGCCAGCCACGGGGGTGGCGCACGGCACCGGCTGGGCGGCCCTGTGCCGGCTGGTCACCGACACCCACCTGCGCGGGGAGCGCGGCAATCCGGTGAGCGCGCCGGACCGGGTGGCCGCCTTTGCCGGGGAGGCGAGCGAGGCAGCGGGACTGATCGTGGACGATCGCTGTCGTCAGGGGGACAGCGATCGCCCACGATCCGCGCCGCTCACCATGCCAACCCCGGCGTCGATCCAGCTGCCGGCGCCGATCCACCTGCCAGCACCGGGGCCACGAGAGGGAGCGGCCCCGGCCCGGCTGATCACGCTCCTGGGGCCCGACAGTGATGTCGGCCGGGCGGTGCTGCGCGGGGATCGCGCGGGGGCCCGGGCCCTGCTGCAGGCCTGGCGGGCGATCCTGCCGACCGATGGACTCTTCGTCGAGGTCGTCTGCCATGGCGGGCCGGATGGGTCACCGGGGTCGCGCAATCACGCCGCCCGGATGCTCAATCTCGCCGACGCCGAGGGAGTGCCGGCGATCCTGTCCGCTGCGGTCCGGCATATCGATCCGCTCGATGCCCGGATCGCCGACGTCCTGGACGCCGCCCGGCGGCTGGTCCTGCTCGATCGCCGCCACCTGGACCGGGTCTCCGAGGCGGGCCATCTCGCCACCACCGCGACCATGCACCGGATCGCCCGCGAGGTGGCCGAGCGGGGCGGGCATACGACATACGAGCGGGCGGACCGACTGCTGGCCGACACCCTGTCCCTGGCGCACCGGTGCGCCCAGCATCCTCGACGCGATCTCGGCATCGGCGCGGTCCACCTGCCCGAGCCGCACATCCTCGGCATCCCCGAGGGCGTCGATCCCCAGCACGTCCTGGTGCAGCGGTGCCAGGCGGCGATCGCGACCCGGTATGCCGGGGCCACCGAGAGCGAACGCCGTATCGTCGAGGACCGCCTGCGCGAAGAGCTGGATGTCGTTGCGGCACTGGGCTATCCGACCTACTTCATGACGGTGGCGACGGTCGTGGACCTGATCCGCGAGATGGGAGTACGGGTCGCCGCGCGCGGGTCCGGTGCCGGCAGCCTGGTCAACTATCTGCTCGGTATCAGCGGCGTCGATCCGATCCGCTACGACCTGCTCATGGAGCGCTTCTGCTCCCCATTGCGCGCGGAACTGCCCGATATCGACATCGACGTGGAGTCGGCGCGGCGCACCGAGATCTACGAGCGCATCCTGGATCGCTTCGGCGGCGAACGGGTCACCTGCGTCTCGATGATGGACACCTACAAGGTGCGCCATGCGATCCGCGATGTCGGCGCCGCGCTCGGTATGCCGCCCGCCGAGATCGACGAGATCGCCAAGGCATTCCCGCACATCCGGGCCCGCGACGCCCGTCAGGCCATCGCCGACCTGCCCGAGCTGCGCCGTCGCGGCCTGGACGGTGCGCAGCTGGGCACCCTCTTCGATCTGGTCGAGGCGCTCGACGGCCTGCCGCGGCATATCGCCCTGCACCCGTGCGGAGTGATCCTGTCCAATGGCACGCTGCTGGATCGCACTCCGGTGGAGTCCAGCTGGCTGGGCTTCCCGATGAGCCAGTTCGACAAGGACGATGTCGAGGCGCTCGGCCTGCTCAAACTCGACGTCCTCGGCATCCGGATGCAGTCGGCGATGGCGTATGCCGTTTCCGAGATCGCCCGCACCGCAGGGGATTCCGTCGACCTCGATGATCGTGCGCAAGTGCCACTGGATGACGAGGCGACCTTCGCGATGATCCGCACCACGCACACCCTGGGCTGCTTCCAGATCGAGAGCCCGGGTCAGCGCGAACTCATCGGCAAGTTCGGCCCGGTGCGCTTCGAGGACCTCATCATCGACATCTCCCTCTTCCGCCCCGGGCCGGTCAAATCCGACATGATTCGTCCCTTCCTGGAGGCCCGGCACGGCTGGAGCGAGGCCGACTATCTCCATCCGAGCCTCATCCCCGCGCTGCGCGAGACCGAGGGCGTGGTCGTCTTCCACGAGCAGATGCTGCGGATCATCAGCGAGACCACCGGGGTCTCCCTGGCCCAGTCCGACGAGGTACGCCGCGCCATGGGCAGCAGCACCGGCATCGTGGAGATCGAGCAATGGTGGCGCCCGGCGGCCGCCGCACGCGGCTACCAGGCGGCGGACATCGACCGGATCTGGGCGGTGCTCAAGGCCTTTGCCTCCTTCGGCTTCTGCAAGGCGCATGCCGCCGCCTTCGCCCTGCCGACCTACCAGTCGGCCTGGCTCAAGACCCACTATCCGGCGCACTTCCTTGCCGGGGTGCTCACCCACGACCCGGGGATGTATCCCAAACGCCTCATCCTCGATGACGCCCGGGTGCACGGGGTCGCCATCCTCGGCCTCGACGTCAACGCCTCCAGCGCGAGCTACCGGGTCGAACGACTCGAGGAGGAGGCGGCGCGGATGGTGCCGCTGGGGACCACCTGGGCACCCTCCGGCCCGGCCGCCCGAGCAGACGCCATTCCCGGCGTCGCCGATGGCACCGGTTGGGGAATCCGGTTGTCCCTGGCCGATGTCGGCGGGATCAGCGAGGCCGAGGTGGCCCGGATCGTCACCGGTCAGCCGTATGCCAGCCTCGCCGATTTCTGGCACCGGGCCCGGGTGTCCCGGCCGGTGCTGGAGAAGCTGGTCATGGCCGGTGGATTCGATGGGATCTATGGCATGGGCGCCAGCACCGGCGGCGGCCTGGGCCGGCACGGCCGGATCACCCGGCGCGATCTGCTGCTCGGGATCGCCGAACTCGATCGTTACGAACGCGGGCTACGCACCGGGCGTCGGCGCACCCGGCCGGCACCCATGGTCACGCTCGGACCGGCGAGCGACCCGCGGGAGTTGGCCGCGGCGCAGTCCCAGGCCAGCGCCCCGGTCCGCGCCGAACCGGTGCAATTGGCCCTCGAACTCGGGGACGAACCGCAGTTGAGCGTTGGCGCCGGTTTGCCGGATATGGATGCCCCCGAACGCATCCGGGCCGAACTGGACATCCTCGGTCTCGACGCCAGCGGCCATGTCATGGACTTCTATGCCCCCATGTTGCGGGCGCTGGCGGTGACCCCCAGTTCGCGGCTGCTGCAGGCCCGCTCCGCCGCCACCGTGCTGGTCGCCGGGGTCAAGGTCGCCACCCAGACCCCGCCGGTGCGTTCCGGGCGCCGGGTCGTCTTCCTCACCCTGGAGGACGGCACCGGTCCCTCGGACTCCACCTTCTTCGAGGACGTCCAGGGCCCCTTCGCCGACACCGTCTTCCACTCCTGGCTGCTGCTGGTGCGTGGGATCACCCGGCGCACCGGCGCCCGCGGCATTTCCCTCCGAGCCACCGGTGCCTGGGAACTGGCGGCCCTCTGGGAGGCCTGGCTGGCCGGCGGGATCGAGGCGGTCCAGGCGCTCATGGCCGCCAACGACATACCGCTGGATGCCCGGGGCAACCCCATGCCCGCCGGTGAACGCACCGGGGTCGCCGAGTCCGGTGGCCGGCGCCGAGTGTTGGTGCACGCCTCCGGTTACCAACAGAGCCCGTATGCCGATATCAAGCCCGCCGGGGATTCGGTCACCTCCCGCAAGCTCTGGCACGCCAGCCCCGGCTCAGCCGGCCGGTGAGTTCGGTGGCTACCGGGTTGGTGGTCAGCCCCCCGCTGTCGGTGCCCACCACTACATTGGGAGCTATGACCAGTGAGCGCACCCGGCCCCGACGCGGGGTGGAGACCGGGCTGCGTACCGCCGCCGTGTGGGCGACGGTTTCCCGGCTCACCGCCGAGCGTCGCCAGGAGCTGGGCCGCCCCCTGCGGGTGCTCGACCTGGGCGGTGGCACCGGCGGCCTCGCCGTCCCGCTGGCCCAGGAGGGGCACGAGGTCATCGTCGTCGACCCCAGCCCCGATGCGCTGGCCGCGCTGCGCCGCCGGGTCGCCGAGGCGGGAGTCGAGGACTATCTGCGCGCCACCCAAGGCGACGCCGACGACCTGCAATCCATCCTGCGCGCCCGGGTTGACCTGGTCTGCCTGCACGGCGCTCTCGAGGTCGTCGACGACCCCAAACACACGGTGCGCCGCATCGGGGAGGTCATCGTCCCCGGCGGACACCTGTCGGTGGTCACCGCCCAGCGGCTCGCCGTAGTCCTCTCCCGCGCCCTGGCCGGCGAGTTCGCGCAGGCCGGGGCCGCGCTGCGCAGCCCCGATGGACGTTTTGGCCCGAGCGACCCGCTGCCCCGGCGCTTCGACAAGACCGCCGTCGAGGCCCTGGTCACCCAATGCGGATTCACCGTGGAAACCAGCCATGGCGTGCGTCTCTTCAGTGACCTGGTGCCCTCGGTCCACCTGGATTCCGATGCCGACCGCGCCGCTCTGCTGGATCTGGAGACCGCCCTCGCCACGCATCCGGAGTTCGGGGCGATCGGCCAGATCGGGGCCGCCCTGCACGTGGTGGCTCGCCGTCACGACTGAGGTGGGTTCGATGCGCGCATGACCCGCCGCCAGTTCCGTCCTCCACCTCGCGTAGACCTGGAGCCGCCCGATGACACCGGGTGCACCGTGCTGCACGTGGACATGGATGCCTTCTATGCCTCGGCCTCCCTACTCGCGCGCCCGGACCTGGTCGGCACCCCCGTCATCATCGGCGGCGGCACCCGCGGAGTGGTCCTCTCGGCCACCTATGAGGCTCGCGCCTTCGGGGTCACCTCGGCGATGCCGATGCAGCGAGCTCGTCGGCTCTGCCCGCAAGCCACCGTCCTGGCTCCCGATCACGAGTTGTATGCCCGCATGTCCGCGGCCGTCATGGAGACCTTCGCCACCATCACCCCACAGGTCGAGCCGCTCAGTCTCGACGAGGCCTTCCTCGACGTCGGCGGCGCGGTCCGCCGCCTGGGCAGCCCCGCGGTCATCGCCCAGCACATCCGCGACACCGTCCACGACGAGCAGGGAGTGACCTGCTCGGTCGGAGTCGCCCCGAGCAAGTTCGTTGCCAAGCTTGCCTCCAGCCTGTGCAAGCCCGACGGGCTGCTGGTGGTCCCGGTCGGCGAGGTCGTCTCCTTCGTCCAGCAACTGCCGGTGGGCGCCCTGTGGGGGGTGGGGGAGAAGACGGAGGAGCAGCTTTCCCGCCTGGGGTTGCACACGGTCGCCGATATCGCGCATACCCCCTTGCCCACTCTCAAGCGGGCGCTCGGCGACATCGGCGGGGCGCACCTGCACGATCTGGCCTGGGGCCGCGACTCTCGCCGGGTGGAGCCGGTGCGCCGGGAGAAGAGCATCGGCGCCGATGAAACCTTCCCGGTCGATGTCGATGACCCGGACTTCATCCACCGGGAACTGCTGCGACTGTCTGCGCGCACCACCTCCCGGATGCGCGCCGCCGGCCTGGTGGGGCGCACCGTCTCGATCAAGGTGCGCTTCGCCGACTTCACCACGATCACGCGCGCCAAGACCCTGCGCGATCCCACTGATGTCACCCAGGACGTCTATGCCAGCGCCAAGGCGCTCTATGACGCGCTCGGCCTGCAGCGGGCCCGATTGCGGCTGGTGGGGGTGCGTATGGAGGGCTTGGTGGCCGCAGCGAATGCGCCGGTGCAGCTCACCCTGGAAGAGCCGGAGCACGGCTGGCGAGATGCCGACCGGGCGGTGGATCGGGCCGCGGCCCGGTTCGGATCGGGAAGTGTACGGCCGGCAAGTCTGATCCGCCGGGATTGACACCCCTTTGCGGGGCGAGAATTGGCACCTATTCTGTCCACAGCACAGGAATCTTGGGGACCGGGCCGCGTCGCAGCCAGGTTCGCGAGTCATACTGGCAGGGAGTCGTCCGCCCGGTCATCAGCCGGGCCGAGCATGGAGCAGGGAGGCGCCAATGGCTCTGTCGGAGCGTGAACAGCAGTTGCTCGAGGAGATGGAGCAGGCGCTGTATGCGGAGGACCCGCGGTTCGCCACCCAGATGAAGTCCACGCCCCGCGCCTCATCCACCACGCGCCGCGCGATCGGAGGCATCGGGGTGCTGGCCGGTCTCGGCCTGGTGCTCCTGGGCGTCAACACCACGTGGATCGTCGGTGTCCTCGGCTTCGTGGTGATGGTCGCCGCGCTGGCCTTCGCCTTCGCTCCGCCCCGCAAGAAGGCCGCCGCGCTCGGCTCGGTCGCGGCCGACGGCAGCGTGCGGGTGCGCACCACCGGTGGTGCCAGTGCCCGCTCGGTGCGCGGCACTGCTACCGCCAGCGGCAAGGCCGGGCGCATGTCCCGCCCCGCCCGCGGCAAGGCCGGGCGCATGTCCCGCCCCGCCCGCGGCTCGCGCCAGGGCTCCTTCATGGAACGTATGGAGCAGCGCTGGGACCGCCGTCGCGGCGGTTGGTAGTAGCCCCCAGGTAGTAGCTCGGTGGGGAGTGGCTTGCCGGTAGAGCGAGCTGCGCCTCAGCGGGTGATCAGCACTCCGGCCACCCAGGTGGCGAGGATCGCCATACCGGCTAGCAATTCGATGCCGATGCTGTGCAGGACACCGCGCAAGGCCGCCTTGGTGGCACGCCAGGCCTGCTCGCGGCTGCGGCTCTTGCCGGACTCCACCAGGTAGATGCCCAGGACGAAACCAATGGGCCCGCCAATGACCGGGATGACAAAGAAGCCGACGATCCCCAGTGCTACGCCCAAGGCCAGCGTCGAAGTAGCGATCCCGGCCGCCTTCATCCGCCGGCCAGGCAGTAAGAACTGTGTGGTCAACCCGGCTAAGTAGATGAGCACACAGACGCCAAAGACGCTCCAGCCGGTGCGAGTGCCCAGATCGGCGGCCCAAACGGCCACCCCGGCCAGCGCGAGGAGCAGGCCGGGGATGACCGGGATGAGAACGCCGAGGATCCCGGCGACGATGAGCAGTCCGGGAACCCAGATGCCCGCCTCCGGGATGACCCCGACAGCGCCATTCATGGCGGCTCGCTAAATACCTGCCGTCAGTTCTGCTGGCCGGGCTCGAGCGCCGGGGTCTCCACCAGGCGCTCGGTCTCGTCGTCGATCTCGGCCAGGCCGCGCAGCTTCGGCAGGTGCTCGCGGGAGTGGTGCAGGCAGAAGAGCAGTTCGCCGCCGGCGTGCAGTCGGGCCCGGACATAGGCCTGGGCACCACAGCGGTCGCAGCGGTCCGCTGCGGTCAGAGAGGGGGCCAGTGCCGCGTTCACGGTCATACCTACTTCCATGGTGAGGGGTCTCGCCGGTGCAAATCTGTGACGCCGGTGAGTCAGCGCCGGTTGCAACAGTCAAACATGCGTATTGCTTCCCGGCTGTCTTTGCCCACCGATCGGCGGCTCGTGGCGAGCGGCAACGGCGGTGGTCGTTCGCGCGCCATGCCGGGGGCTGTCAGTGCCCCGGGTTACCGTGAGGCGCAGTTTCGATACGGAAGGATCCGACCTTGCCCGGCGCGAGTCGCACGACCAGTTACACCGCCCACCACCTGCAGGTCCTTGAGGGCCTCGAGGCGGTGCGCAAGCGACCCGGTATGTATATCGGCTCCACCGACGGCCGCGGCCTGATGCACTGCCTGTGGGAGATCATCGACAACTCCGTCGATGAGGCCCTCGCCGGCGTCTGCGACACCATCACCGTCACCCTCTTCGCCGACGGCTCGGTCGAGGTCGGCGACAACGGGCGTGGGGTGCCGGTGGATATCGAACCGCGCACCGGGCTGACCGGTGTGGAGGTCGTCTACACCAAGCTGCACGCCGGCGGGAAGTTCGGCGGGGGCTCGTATGCCGCTTCCGGCGGTCTGCACGGCGTCGGTGCCTCCGTGGTCAATGCCCTCTCCGCCCGGATGGACGTGCGGGTGGACCGCGGTGGCCAGACCCATGCGATGAGCTTCCGCCGCGGCGAGCCCGGCATCTTCACCGACCCGGAGGGCCTGCCCTCGCCGGGTTCGCCCTTCGCGCCCTATGACGAGACGCCGACCCTGCGCATCACCGGCAAGGTCGCCCGGACGCGCACCGGCACCCGGGTGCGCTACTGGGCCGACCCGCAGATTTTCGTCAAGGACGCCGAATTCGACGACGAGGCGCTGCGGGCCCGGGCCCGGCAAACCTCATTCCTGGTGCCCGGGCTGAAGCTGGTGATCCGGGACGAGCGCGGTCTGCCGGGCACCCTGGGTGCCGACGGCCCGCACGAGGAGGTCTTCCACCACGAGGGCGGGATCAGCGAGTTCGCCGACTTCCTGGCCACCGACGAGCCGGTCAGCGACATCTGGCGGCTCCAGGGCAGCGGCAGCTTCACCGAGACCGTGCCGGTGCTCGATGACAAGGGCCAGATGACTTCACAAGAGCTCACCCGGGAATGCGGTGTGGACATCGCGCTGCGCTGGGGGACCGGTTTCGACACGCTGGTCACCTCATTCGTCAACATCATCGCCACGCCCAAGGGCGGCACCCATATCGCCGGTTTCGAGCAGGCGATGCTCAAGGTGCTGCGCAAGCAGGTGGAGGTGAACGCGCGCACGCTCAAGCCGGGCACCGACAAGGTGGAGAAGGACGATGTGCTGGCGGGCCTCACCGCGGTGGTCACCGTCCGGCTGGCCGAGCCGCAGTTCGAGGGGCAGACCAAGGAGGTGCTGGGCACCCCTGCGGTGCGAGCAATCGTGGCGCGGGTGGTGGAGCGGGAGCTCACCGAGCGCTTCGAGGCCCCCAAGCGGGGGGAGAAGGCCCAGGCCGCGGAGGTGCTCAAAAAGGTCGTCGCCGAGATGAAGGCCCGGGTCTCGGCCCGGCTGCACAAGGAGACCCAGCGCGCCAAAAGCCTGCTGGAGTCCTCCACGCTGCCGGCCAAGCTCGCCGACTGCCGCAGCAATGACCTCTCCCGCACCGAGCTCTTCATCGTCGAGGGAGACAGCGCCCTGGGGACGGCCAAGCTCGCCCGCTCCAGCGAGTTCCAGGCGCTGTTGCCGATCCGCGGCAAGATCCTCAACGTCCAGAAGGCCTCGGTCGCCGACACCCTCAAGAACGCCGAATGCGCCGCGATCCTGCAGGTCATCGGTGCCGGCTCGGGGCGCACCTTCGATCTCGATCAGGTCCGCTACGGCAAGGTCATCGTGATGACCGACGCCGACGTCGACGGCGCCCACATCCGGACCCTCCTGATCACCCTGTTCTTCCGCTATATGCGACCGCTGGTCGAGGCGGGCCGGCTGTATGCCGCGGTGCCGCCCCTGCACCGCATCGAGGTGGTCAACCCCGGCAGCAAGCCCAATGAGCTGATCTACACCTACTCCGAGGGTCAGATGCGCAGCACGGTGGCCGCTCTGACCAAGCGGGGCCGCAGCATCAAGCAACCACTGCAGCGGTACAAGGGCCTCGGGGAGATGGACGCCAACCAGCTCGCCGAGACCACCATGGACCCGGTGCACCGCACCCTGCGCCGGGTGACCGTGGAGGATGCCCAGAATGCAGTGCTCACCTTTGACTTGCTGATGGGCAATGAGGTAGCGCCGCGCCGGGACTTCATCGTCGCCGGAGCCGCGAAGTTGGATCGCGACCGCATCGACGCCTGAGCAGGGGTGGCGAAACGGGTGGGGCGGCTGTGGCCGGAGTGATAACTATTCGGTGACGGGCGGCATACCGGCCCGGGTGCGGCTGACAAGCTGTGGAGGTCGTGCGGCCCCGGAACTCTCCCGGGGTGCGGGCGGCATACCGCGGGAAAGGAGCAGGCGATGAGCAGCGTAGCCATCGGCAATCACGTGCCAGGCGAGGGGCCGACCACTGGCGTGCCGGGCGAGGAGCACACCGAACTCAACCGAGTGATGGGGCCCAAGTTGCTCCTGCTCTTCATCGTCGGCGACATCCTGGGCACGGGTGTCTATGCGCTGACTGGTGATGTCGCCCAAGAGGTCGGCGGCGCCGCCTGGGTGCCCTTCCTGGTGGCCTTCGTCATCGCGATGATCACCGCCTTCAGCTACCTGGAGCTGGTGACCAAGTACCCCCAGGCCGCGGGCGCCGCGCTCTATACGCACAAAGCATTCGGCGTGCACTTCCTGACCTTCATCGTCGCCTTCACGGTTATGTGCTCGGGGATCACCTCGGCCTCCACCGCCTCGCGGGCCTTCGCCTCGAACATGGCCAAGGGCTTCGGCTGGGATGCCACCAATACCAACCTCGTGATGTTCATCGCCCTGGGCTTCATGCTCCTGGTCGCCGCCGTGAACTTCCGCGGGGTCGGCGAGAGTGTCAAGGCCAATATCGTGCTGACCTGCGTGGAGCTCTCCGGTCTGCTGCTGGTGATCTTCGTCGGTTTCTACGCGCTCTTCGCCGGCAAGACCGACTTCTCCCGGACCATGGTCTTCGACAGCCCGAGCGACAAGAGCGCCTTCCTGGCGGTCACCGCGGCGACCTCGCTGGCCTTCTTCGCCATGGTCGGCTTCGAGGACTCGGTCAATATGGCCGAAGAGACCCACGACCCGGTGCGCAATTTCCCCAAGATGATGATCACCGGCATCGGGATCACCGGTCTGATCTACATCCTGGTCGCGCTCTTCGCGGTGGCGATCGTCCCGGTCGGCGAACTCGGGGAGTCCGACACCCCGCTGGTGAAGGTCGTGGAGACGGCCGCACCCAGCGTGCCGATCGAGAAGCTGTTGCCCTTCATCTCGATGTTCGCGGTCGCCAATTCGGCCCTCATCAATATGCTCATGGCCTCCCGGTTGATCTACGGCATGGCCCGCCAAGAGGTGCTCCCGCCATTCCTGGGTCGGGTCCACGCCGGCCGTCGGACCCCGTATGTCGCGATCCTCTTCACCACCGCGATCGCCTTCGGCCTGATCATCTTGGTCACCAAGAACTCCGGCGATGTCATCTCCGCGCTGGGCGGGACAACGGCATTGCTGCTGCTGGCCGTCTTCACGATCGTCAACATCTGCGTGCTGGTGCTGCGCAAGGACGTGCTCTCCCGGGAACACTTCGTCGCTCCGAGCGTCCTGCCGGTGCTCGGCGCCCTGCTGTGCGCCTTCTTCGTCGGCCCATGGACCGGGCGCGACACCATCCAGTACAAGATCGCCGCGGTGCTGCTGGCCATCGGCGTCGTGCTCTGGGCGTTGACCTGGTTCGCCAACCGCGGCCTGCGTGCCAAGCGCACCCTCATCCGCGACCCGCAAGACCTGGCCATGACCCAGGACACGACGAACTAACGCGCGACCTCCCCGGCGCCCCGGTGGCCCAGGCTGCGGTGGTTCAGGCCACCGGGGCCCCGATGGCGGCGACGATCGCCGGGGCCGCCAGTCCGGAGCCATCGCGCTTCCCGGTGGGCTCGGGCAGCTCGATGGCCACCCCATTGGCCGCGGCGGCCCGCGCCGGCGTATTGCCCGCCCAGGCGAACACCAGGGTGTCCTCCCCACGCAGGAAGCGGTGCGCCCGCACGCCGGCAGTGCCGCGTCCCTTGGCCGGGTACTCCTGGTATGCCGTGACCTTCCACGCCCCGGCCTGGGTGCCGGGTGGCGCCTCGCTGCTGCCCGCGGTGGTGACCACCACCGCCGGGGCGCCGGGGTCGAGCACCCCGAAGAAGAGCACCGAATCCTTGGCCGCCAGCCGGATCCCGGCCATCCCGGCGGCCGCCCGCCCCTGCGGGCGGACCGCGGAGGCAGGGAAGTGCAGCAACTGGGCCGCCGCGGTGAGGAAGATCAGCTCGGCGTCGTCCGTGGTGACCGGCGCCGCCCCGACCACCCGGTCACCGGGCTTGAGCGCGATCAACTCCCATTCCCCGCGCCCGGCCGGATAGTCCGGCTGTACCCGCTTAACCACACCGCCGGCGGTGCCCAGGGCCAGGGTGGGGGAGTCTGGGCCGATGCCGGCCAGGGTGAGCAACTGCTCGCCGCGGGCGAGATCGACATACGCCTTGGCGGGAGTACCGCCGGCGAGGTTCGGGGCGCCACTGGTCGGCGGCAGCAGCGGCAGGTCCAGCGCGCTGACCCGCACCATTCGCCCGGCCGTGGTGACCAGGCCGACATACCCGCGGGCGATGGTGCGCACCGCGCCGACGATGGCGTCGTGCTTGGCGCGCGGCCCCTCGGTCGGGATGGGATCGGCGGTGGTGGTGCGCGCGAGCAGCCCGGTGGAGGAGAGCAGCACCCAACACGGGTCGTCGGCGACCTCCAACGGGGTGGTGGCGGCCGGCATACCGGCGGATTCCAAGAGCACGGTGCGCCGCGGCGTGCCATGGCTCTTGGCCACCTCGGCCAGCTCGGTGGAGACCTGCTTGCGCAGCAGCTTCTCGTCCGCCAGTAGCGCCTCGAGTTCCGCGATCTGCGCGCGCAATTCGGCCTGCTCGCTCTCCAGCTCGATGCGGCTGAACTTGGTCAGCCGGCGCAGTCGCAACTCGAGGATGTACTCCGCCTGCACCGGCGTCAGGTCGAAGACCTGCATCAGCCGGGTGCGGGCCATCTCCGTGTCATCGCTGCTGCGGATGATCTGGATGACCTCGTCGATATCGGCGATGGCGATGAGCAGACCCTCGAGCAGGTGCAAGCGCTCGCGGCGCCGGGCCAGGCGGAACTCGCTGCGCCGGCGCACCACCTCCAGCCGGAAGTCGACGAAGACCTGCAGCAGTTCCTTCAGGCCCAGGGTGCGCGGCTGTCCCTCGACCAGCGCGACATTGTTGATCCCGAAGGAGTCCTCCATCGGCGTGAGCCGGTAGAGCTCGGCGAGCACCGCGTCGGGGTTGAAGCCGTTCTTGATCTCGATGACCAGCCGCAGACCATGTTTGCGGTCGGTCAGATCCTTCAGATCGCTGATCCCGGTGAGCTTCTTGGCCTGGACCAGTTCCTTGATCCGGGCGATGACCTTTTCCGGACCCACCTGGTAGGGCAGCTCGGTGACCACGATCCCGGTCCGGCGGGGGCTGACCTTCTCCACCCGGGTGGTGGCCCGGGTCTTGAAGATCCCGCGGCCGGTCAGATAGGCATCCCGGATGCCCTCCAGGCCGACGATCCGCCCGCCCTCGGGCAGGTCCGGCCCCGGCACGAACTTCATCAGGTCGTCCAGCGAGCATTGCGGGTGGGTGAGCAGGTGGCGCGCGGCGGCGATCACCTCGACGAGATTGTGCGGCGGCATCGAGGTCGCCATCCCCACCGCGATGCCGGTGGTCCCATTGACCAGCAGATTGGGGTATGCCGCGGGCAGCACCTCGGGCTGCATGAGCTGGTCGTCGTAGTTGGGGACCTCGTTGACGGTCTCCTCTTCCAGCCCCGTGACCATGAGCAGGGCGGCGTCGGCAAGGCGGGCCTCGGTATACCGCGAGGCCGCCGGCCCGGCATCCAGGGAGCCGAAGTTGCCGTGCCCGTCGACCAGCGGCAGACGCATGGCAAAGGGCTGTGCCATGCGCACCAGGGCGTCATATATCGCGGTGTCCCCGTGCGGGTGGTATTTGCCCATGACCTCGCCGACCACCCGCGAGGACTTCACGTGCCCGCGGTCGGGCCGCAACCCGAGCTCGTGCATCGCGTAGAGGATGCGCCGCTGGACCGGCTTGAGCCCGTCGCGGGCATCCGGGAGGGCCCGGGAGTGAATCACCGACACCGAATATTCGAGGAAGGCGTTGCGCATCTCCTCGCTCACGTCGATATCGACGATCCGTTCCGGCGTGGGCGCGGGGGTGTCGTCCTGGCCTGCCATGCGTGCGAATGCTCTCCGTCGGTGCTGGTGGGCCGCGGCTCAGGGCCGCGGGCTGGTCTGCCCGGCATTGTCTCCGACGAGGTATGCCGCAGCCGGACCGGCCACGCCGAAGGCCCCCCAATGCGTGTAGTCCGCCAGGCTGCGCCGCGCGCGCCTGCGCGCCGAACCGCCCACGCGCCGCTCCTCGTGACCGAGGGCGATCACCCCGACGATCGACCGGTCCGGCGGGATATCCAGCGCCGCCTTGACGACGGTATGCCGCGGCCCCGGCACCCCGAAGAAGAGCGCCCCCAGCCCCAACTCGGTGGCCCCGAGGAGCAGGAGCATCGCCCCCATCGCGGTGTCGGTGAGCCAGCAGGGGACCGGCCAGTCCTGCTCGGCCGGCAACACGCCGCCCTTGTCGGGCGCGGCATACCGGCGCCGGTATGCGGTCTCGTCGGCGAGGGCGACCACGAGCACCGGGGCGGCCCGCACCCCGCGCAGCCACGCCGCGCGCCCGGGATCGCTAGGGCCCGGGCCGTCGGCCGGGGTGGCCGCGGCCCAAAAGCGCTCGCGCTCAATCTCGCTGCGTAGGACCACCCAGTCGCTGCCCTGGGCGAATCCCGCGCTCGGTGCCCGGCCGACCAGCTCCAACAAGGTCAACAGATCCGCATCGGACACCGGGCGGTCGGCAACGAACCGGCGGGTCATCCGTCGTCGGCGCACGGCCGAGAGCACGTCCATGACGGGCCAGTCTGGCAAGTCGCGCGGTCTGCGATATTGGACCCATGGACGACCCGGCACTGCCGCCTGGCTATCCCTCCCAGTGGGAGGCCGATGTCGTCCTGCGCGACGGCAGCGTCGCCCATGTCCGCCCGATCGTCCCCGACGACGCCGACCGGCTGCGGCGCTTCCATGCCGGTCAGTCCGCGGACTCGATCTACCTGCGCTTCTTTGCCCCGCTCAAGCAACTCAGCGAGCGCGATGTGCACCGCTTCACCCACGTCGACTATGACGACCGGGTAGCCCTGGTGGTGATGCTGCGCGGGGAGATCATCGGCATCGGCCGGTATGACCGGATCACCCCGACCTCGGCCGAGGTGGCCTTCAATATCAGCGACGCCTATCAGGGCAAGGGCATCGGCTCGGTGCTGCTGGAGCATCTGGCCGATATCGCCCGGGACCACGGGGTGAGCACCTTCGAAGCGGAGGTGCTGCCGCAGAACCGCAAGATGCTCGCCGTCTTCAGCGACGCGGGCTATCTGGTCTCCCGCCGCATCGAAGACGGCGTGATCATGGTCCACTTCGACATCGAGCCCACCGAGAAGTCCGAAGAGGTGCGGCTGGCCCGGGAGCACCGGGCCGAATCGGTGAGCCTGGCCACGCTCTTGGCCCCCAAGGTAATCGCCGTGGTCGGCGCGGGCCGCGACCCCGGTTCGGCCGGGCACGAAGTGCTCCGCCACCTCCTGGAGGGACAGTTCGCCGGCCAGTTGTATGCGGTCAACCCGAACGCCAGCGAGATCCTCGGGGTCGCGGCATACCCGAGCGTGGGGGCGATCCCGGCCCAGGTCGACTTGGCCGTCATCGCGGTCCCCGCCGCGACGGTGCTCGGTGTGGTCGAGGACTGCGCGCAGGCCGGGGTACACGGTTTGGTCGTGCTCTCTACCGGTTTCGCCGAGGCCGGCCGAGACGGGCAGAAGCTGGATCGGCGACTGCTGCGCCGGGCACGCGACAGCGGGATGCGGATAATCGGCCCGGCGTCCTTCGGCGTCGCCAACACCGACGAGGCGGTGTCGATGAATGCCTCGATCACCCCGATCATGCCGCCGCGCGGTCACCTCGGGCTCTTCGCCCAGAGCGGACCGCTGGGGATCGCCGTCCTCGCCTCCTCCGCCCAGCGCCGCCTCGGGATCTCCTCCTTCGTCTCGGCGGGCAACCGCCTCGACGTCTCCGGCAACGACCTCATGCAGTACTGGATGGACGACGAGCGCACCCGCGCGGTCGGGCTCTATCTGGAGTCGATGGGCAACCCGCGCAAGTTCTCCCGGATCGCCCGACGCCTGGCGATGAGCAAGCCGGTGATCGTGGTGAAGTCCGGGGTGTCCCGGTATGGCGCCCGCCACGACGTCATCCCGGGTCACCGGGTGCGCGAGGTCGAGGTCGACCCGGCGGCCTTCCGCTCCATGCTGGCGCAGGCCGGAGTGGTGCACGTCGACGACATCCACCAGATGTTCGACGTCGCCCAGGTGCTCATCCACCAGCCGTTGCCGCCCGGGCGGCGGACCGCGGTAGTCGGCAACTCCCCGCAGCTCGCCGCGCTCACCGCGGGCGCCGCGGAGGCGCAGGGGCTGGAGATCACCCACGGGCCCAAGAGCGTCTCCGGGCAGGCACCGCTGGCGGACTTCCGGGCCCAGCTCGAGGCGGCCTTCGGTGATCCGCAGGTGGATTGCGTGTTGGTTGGCTACGCCCCGCCGCTGCGCCGGGTGGAGCAGGAAGCGGCCCAGCTCATCGCCGAGGTGGCCGCCGCCCACGACAAGACCTGCGCGGCGATCATGATCGGCGGGATCGGGATGGCCACCCAGTCCTTCGCCGGGGCGCCGCCGGTGGACGGGAGCGCGGTGCCCCGGGACCTGCCGCTCTATACCTCCCCCGAGGACGCGGCCCGGGCGCTCGGTTTCGCGGTGCGCTATGCGCAATGGCGGCGCAAGGACAAGGGCGCGCCGCTGTCCCGGCAGGGGATCGATCGCACCGGCGCGCAAGAACTCATCGACGCCCACCTGGCCGCCAATCCGGGCGGGCTCACGCTCTCCGACGCCGATGCGCGGGCTCTGCTCGCGACATACGGGCTCGACCTGTGGCCGCGCGCGGAGGTGATCTCGGCGCAGGAGGCGGTGGACGCCGCCGAAGAACTCGGCTACCCGGTCGTCGTGAAATCCCTCTCCCCGGTGGTGCGCGGCAATCCCTCGCTGCAAGGCATGCGGCTGGATTTGCGGACGCCGGAGGCGGTCCGGGAGGCATACGAGAGCCTGGATGCCCGGCTCTCGGTGTACGACCGCGCCGCCTACGCCGTGCAGCGGATGGCCCCGGCCGGGATCGCCTGCCTGGTGACCGGCACCGAAGACCGGCTGTTTGGGCCGGTGATCGCCTTTTCGATCGGGGGGCCGGCCACCGATCTGCTGCGCGATGTGGCCTATCGGATCCCGCCGCTCACCGATGTCGACGTACGCGAGTTGCTCACCTCGATCCGGGCGGCGCCCCTGCTGGCGGGATACAAGGGCTCGCCGCCGGTGCACCGAGAGGTGCTGGAGGAGATCGTCGGTCGTCTCTCGCTGCTCTGCGATGACATGTCGGAGATCGCCGCCATCCGGCTCGACCCGGTGATCGCCCACCCGGCCGGTGCGTGCATCCTCGGGGCGACGATCGAACTGGCGCTGCCGGCCAAGCGCAAGGATGTGCGCCGGCGCTCCTTGACCTGAGCGCGGAGCGGGGCGGCGAGCGGGCTGGGGCAGAATTGCCGGTATGCCGTCCCGTCACCCCGCGCCCGCCCGCAGCCTGCCGCCGCAGCTCTTCTCGGCAATCGAGCGGGCCGGTTACTACCCGGCGCTGGTCGCCGATGTGGTCGCCGAGGCACTTTCGAGTGAGGACGTGGTCTCCCACCTGGTGCACCAGGAGACGACCTTCGATCACGACACCATCCGGCGCCACATCACCGTGCTGGCGCTGACGCCGACCCGCCTGGTGCTGGTGCACGCGGACGATCACAGCGACGACCCGAATGGGGTGGAGGACCTGGCCACCGCGACGAGTGAATCCATCCCGCTGCGCTTCGTGCGCGGGGTGATGCTCACCGATGTGGTCGCCAATCCGCGCGATTACCGCCCGGGTACGCTGGGCCGGGAACTGACCCTCACCGTCGGCTGGGGGACGGTGAGCCGGGTCGATGTCATGCCCGCCACCTGCGGCGATCCGGCTTGCGACGCCGACCACGGGTATGAGGGCACCATCGCCTCCGATGACCTGGTCATGCGCATCTCCGCCGACGCCGACGGCCGCGACTCGTTGAGTCAGGCCCGGGCCTTCGCCGGCGCCCTGTCCGGCGCCATCGGCCGGTGACTTCCGCCGGTCCGCTCGGGTTCGTCCCGCCGGCCTACCAGCACGCCAGCCTGCCTGGGGTGCTCCCGGCCCTGGCCGCGTCGCTGGACGTCGACCTGGGGGGTGAGCACCCGGCATACGAACTCGGTATGGCGCCCGCGCGCCGTGCCGTGCTCGTGCTGCTCGACGGACTGGGCCTGGAATTGCTGCGGCGGCGGGCCGGGCATGCGCCCTTCTTGCGCTCACTACTGCCGGCGGTCACCGAGCTGGACTGCGGCTTCCCGACCACCACGGCGACCTCGCTGACCTCGCTGGGCACGGGTATGCCGCCGGGCGAGCACGGGATTCTCGGCTATGAACTCGCGCACCCGGAGACCGGCCGGGTCTTCGACCACCTGTCGTGGGAAGGCGGACCGGATCCCCTGCTGTGGCAATCCCATCCCACGGTCTTCGAGAAGCTGACCGCGGCCGGGGTCGAGGTGACCCGGATCGGGCTGCCCTATTTCGACGGTTCTGGGTTGACCCAGGCCGGCCAGCGCGGCGGGCGATTCGTCGGCGCGTCCTCGCTGTCTTCGACCGTGCGCGCGGCGGTGCGCGCGGCGACGGCGACCCAACGGGCATACGTCTATGTGTATTGGGGGGCGATCGACCGAGCCGGGCACGAGTTCGGCTGTGAATCGCCGCAGTGGACCGAGGCGTTGGAAGAGGCCGACGCCGCGCTGCGCCGGCTCGCCGAACAATTGCCGGCGGACACCAGCCTGACGATCACCGCCGACCACGGCATGGTGGACATCCCGTTCGCCGACCGGCTCGACCTGGCCACCGACACCGAACTCGCGGCCGGGGTGCGCGCGATCACCCACGAGGCCCGCGCCCCACACGTCTACTGCCTGCCCGGTGCCGCGGCGGAGGTCGCGGAACGCTGGCGTGGCCGCTTAGGGGATGCGGCGCTGGTGCTCACCCGGGAGCAGGCCGTGGACGAGGGGTGGTTCGGGCCGGTGGCCGCGCGCAATGTCGAGCGGATCGGTGATCTGGTGGTCGCCTTCGGGCCGGGGCTGGCGGTCCAGGACTCGCGCACCAGCAAGCCGGTCCTGCTGCACCTGCTCGGCCTGCACGGGTCGCTGACCCGGGATGAGGTCGCGGTGCCGCTGCTGCACCGCCCGGCCACGCTCTGAACCGGCCACCGCCGCATACGGCCGGGTTGGCGCGCCCACCGCAAACTCACGCGCTATCCACGAGGCGATGCGTTAGCCACCAAGTCATGCGTTATAACGCGTGACCTCGTGGATAACGCGTGAGTTCGTCGGGGTGGCCCCGCTGGGCGGCGGGGCGGATCAAGCGGCCACCGGGGC
The DNA here is from genome assembly GCA_936931335.1 of uncultured Nostocoides sp. Lineage (GTDB taxonomy): Bacteria > Actinomycetota > Actinomycetes > Actinomycetales > Dermatophilaceae > Nostocoides_A. The sequence continues at coordinate 33,000 of CAKZIH010000394.1, forward strand.
GGGTTAGGGTTGACGGTCGTGGCCGAGCTTGTGTTCTTCTCCGGGACCATGGACTGCGGCAAGTCGACCCTGGCGCTGCAGATGGACCACAACCACCGCGCCCGGGGCCGCTCGGGCCTGATCCTCACCCGGCTGGACCGGGCGGGGGAGTCGGTGCTCTCCTCGCGGCTCGGCCTGGCCACCGAGGCGCTGGAGGTCACCGAGGACCTCGACATCTGGGAACTCGTGGTCACCCATCTCACCGGCGGCCATCGGGTCGATTTCGTCATCGGGGACGAGGCGCAGTTCTACACCCCCGAACAGGTCGAGCAACTGGCCCGGGTGGTCGACGAACTCGACATCGACATCTACGCCTTCGGGATCACCGCGGACTTCCGCACCCAGCTCTTCCCCGGCTCGCGGCGGCTGATCGAACTCGCCGACCGGGTGCAAGTGCTCCAGGTCGAAGCGCTGTGCTGGTGCGGACGCCGGGCCACCCACAATGCCCGCGTCGTCGACGGGGTGATGGTGGTCGAGGGTGAGCAGGTCGTGGTCGGCGACACCGACAGTGCCGCTCCGGGCATGGTCGAGTATGAGGTGCTCTGCCGCCGTCACTACATGCGCCGGATGAACTCGCACGCCGCCCACGCCGCGGCCCTGTCCGCGGATGTGCTTCCGCTGGAACTCGACGCCTGCCCGCTGCCGCCCTGCTGAGCGGCCAAGTCCCGCCGTATGGCGGGTCCCTGCCGCGCGGCTAGTCCTGCTCGTTCGCGCCCCGACTGGGGCCGAACATCACGTCATTCCAACTCGGTACGCCGACCCGGCCCTTGCGCCGGCTCGGCTTGGCCGTCGGCGGCGCGGCC
>CAKZIH010000395.1 GCA_936931335.1 uncultured Nostocoides sp.
TGCGGCAGAAAAAATCCCGGCTGTGGCCGCGTGGCCGCCGGGATCAGGAACAGGGGATGCGGCCCGAAAAAGGCGGCCCGGTCAAAGGGGGCCGCCCAGAAGGGGTTTACGCGCCGATCTCGTAACGCACGAAGCGCTTGACGCTGGCGTCACCGAGGTACTTGCCCACCGTCACGGAGTTGTCCTTGACGAAGCCCTGCTCCGGCAGCACGCGCTCCTGGTAGAACTTGCCGATCTGGCCCTCGACGATCTTGTCCACGATCTGCTGGGGCTTGCCTTCGGCCAGCGCCTTGTTGGTCAGGATTTCGCGTTCCTTGTCGATGTCGCTGCTGTTGACTTCCTCGCGGGTCAGGAACTGCGGGCGCTCGGCGGCCACGTGCAGGGCCACGTCCTTCGCCTTGGTTTCGTCGCCGCCTTCCAGGTCGACCAGCACGCCGATCTTGCCGTTGCTGTGCACGTACCCGGCCAGTTGGTTGCCTTCCACGTACTGCACGCGGTTCAGGACGAGGTTCTCACCGATCTTGCCGGCGGCAGCGGCGACCATGTCGCCCACACCTTCGCCCTCGAAGCTGTAGGCCTTGAAGGTCTCCAGGTCGCTGGTCTTGGCGCTCAATGCAGCCTGCGCGAGTTTCTCCACCAGGGCCTGGAAGTCGCTGTTGCGGGCCACGAAGTCCGTCTCGCTGTTCACTTCCACGATCGCGCCACGGTTGCCTTCCACGGCGAAGCGCACGATGCCTTCCCTGGCTTCGCGGTCGCCCTTCTTCACGGCCTTGGCAATGCCGCGTTCGCGCAGCAGCGCCACCGCTTTTTCCTCGTTACCCTCGGCGTCGGCCAGGGCCTTCTTCACGTCCATCATGCCCGCGCCGGTCATTTCGCGCAGCTTCTTGATCGATTCCATCATGTTCGTTCCCTCCGTTTAGGTGAACTGTTTACCTGTTTCAGAAAGTGGGGCGGCCAACTTCTCCCGCTGACACGCCCCACCCGTTTGCAGCGGTCAGCCGCTTAGCTGCGGCCCTGGGTGCTGGTGACCTGCACGGTCTCGTCCTGCACGGGTTCGCTGCCGCCCGCCTCGCCTTCGTCGCCCTGCTCGGCCTGGCTGCCCACTTCCTCGTGGCCGCCACGCGCTTCGACCAGCAGGTCACCGATACGGTGGGTGATGAGCTGGATGCTGCGAATGGCGTCGTCGTTGCCGGGCACGATGTAATCAATGACATCCGGGTCGCTGTCGGTGTCGGCCAGCGCGATCACGGGGATGCCCAGCTTGTTGGCTTCCTGCACCGCGATGACTTCCTTGGTGGGGTCGACCACGAAGATCGCGTCGGGCAGGCGGTTCATCTTGCGGATGCCGCCCACGAAGCGCAGCAGACGCTCGCGCTCGCTGCCCAGCTCGATGCGTTCGGCCTTGGGACGGTCGTTGATGCGCCCGGTCTCGAACAGGTCGTCCAGCTCGTTCAGGCGATCCACCCGGCCACGGATGGTCTTGAAGTTGGTCAGCATCCCACCCAGCCAGCGGCTCGTCACGTAAGGCGAACCCGTGCGGCGGGCTTCCAGTTCCACGATCTCCTGCGCCTGCTTCTTGGTGCCGACGAACAGGATGGTGCCGCCGTGCGCCACGGTCTCGCGGACGAACTCGTAGGCGGTGTTGATGTAGCTGACCGACTGCTGCAGGTCGATGATGTAGATGCCATTGCGCTCGGTCATGATGAAGCGCTTCATCTTGGGGTTCCAGCGACGGGTCTGGTGCCCGAAGTGGACGCCGCTCTCCAGGAGCTGGCGCATGGTGACGACGGCCATGCCGTTGTCCTCCTCGTATGTCGGATGTGTCGGTTGCGTCGGCCGCATCCGGCTCCCGTATGGGGTCCGGCCGTGGCCTGCCTGGTGCCTGCATACGCACCCCACGTCACGCTGCTGCGCGAGGACCGAGGTGGTGCGCCCCGGGGTCGGAGGAGAACTCGTCACCCGGTGAGAAGACACGCGAATTCGACCGGCAGGAAGCCGGTCGTGCTTGCAAGTGTAGTGGCCGGGGGCGCGGCGCCGAAATCAGCGGTTCAGGCCAGGCGCAGAGTGCTGCCGTCCAGAACGGCGCGCACGCCGATCGGCAGGGGGAGGTTGGTGGTGCCGTGACCGAAGCTGCCTGCGGCCCAGACCGGCAGGCCCAGGGTGGCGAAGAAATCGCGGAGCATTCCCGGCAGCGCCTCCGGGAGCTCGGTGGCGTCGATGTCTCCGAGGACCACCGCGGCGGCGCCGTCGAACCAACCGCTGCGTCGCAGTTGCACCAGCGCCCGATCGAGCACCCAGCTCGGTTGTCCCAGGTCCTCCAGGAAGATGAGGGCGTCGCGCCCGGGGATCAGGTCCCCGCACCCCAACGAACCGGCGAGCAGCGCGATATTGCCACCGACCAGGGGGCCGGTGGCCGACGCGCCGCGCTGCCACGGGTCGAGGTCGTTCAGCAGCGCCTCGCCGCAGCCGAGCTCGCCGAATAGGAGGGCGCGGGTGGCGGCCAGGGTGCGCGGGTCGCCGTCGCCCAGGCTGGTCAGCACCGGGCCGTGGATCGCCGGCGCAGCGTAGTCGCGCGCCAATCGATGCAGCAGCGGGGTGGCGTCGGAGAAGCCGATGACGGGCTTGGGCCGGCCGGTGGCCAGGGCGTCCTGGTCCAGGTGCTCCAGGAGACGGGTCACCCCATACCCGCCGCGGGCACACCAGATCGCGGCGATATCGGGGTCTGCCCAGGCCGCCTGGAAGTCGGCGGCCCGGTCGGCATCGCTGGCGGCCGCCCCGATGGGCGGCAGGGGTCCGCCACGCAGGTGCTCGGCCTCCACCACCTGCAGACCCCAGTCGCGTAGCACCGCGATCCCGGCGTCCAGCGCCGGCGGCGGGGGGAAGCTCGCCGGGGAGAGCACGGCCACCCGATCCCCCGGGCGCAGGGCGGGCAGCGCCATTAAAGCCGGTCTCGCAACCAGGCGAAGTCCGCGAGATGCTCGGCCGGGCCACCGGGGGTCTCGCAGATGACCGGAGCCCCGGCCGCCCGCACCAAGTCGACGAAGGCCTCCTGGTCCAGGTGGCCAGCGCCGAAGTTGGTATGCCGGTCGGCCCCGGAGTCGAAGGCGTCCCGGGAGTCGTTGGCGTGAATCAGGTCGATCCGGCCGGTGATCCCCCGCACCTTCTCGATCGCCGTGTCGAGGGCGATCCCGCCGGCCCAGGCGTGACAGGTATCCAGGCAGAAGCCGACATTGTCCTGACCTTCCACACCATCGAGCGCATCCCACAAGCCGGCGATGCGGTCCAGGCGCCGAGCCATCGCGTTGTCCCCACCCGCGGTGTTCTCGATGTACACCGGGATCCGCAGCTCGGTGCGCTCGATTGCCTTGCGCCAGTTGTCGAAACCCACCTCGGGTGGAGTGTCCTTGTCTAGGTGCCCGCCGTGAACGATGAGCGCCTTGGCGCCGATCTCGGCGGCCGCGTCCAGATGCTGCTGCAGCAGTTTGCGGGAGGGGATGCGGATGCGGGTGTTGGTGCTGGCGACATTGACCAGGTATGGCGCGTGCACATAGAGATCGATGCCGGCGGCCTCGGCATCGGCCTTGAGCCCGGCTGCGCCACCGGCATACCGGATCTCCGGCTTTTTGTAGCTCTGCGGGTCGCCGAGGAAGAACTGCACCAGGGTCGTGTCGCGAGCGGTCGCCTCCGCGACCGGGTCCTCCTGGGCTACATGGGCGCCGATCGCAATGCTCATAGCTCGAGTATGGCCTGCGGGACTGACAGCTCATCGGCCAGTCGGCAGCAAGATGACCTCCACCGCCTGCAGCAGGAAAAGCGGCTGGACGTAGTCCCAGACCCCATCGCTGCCGCGCCGCAGTGCGCCCAGGTGCAGACAGGAGGCTGGCGGGCAGTGGCTCTGGGCCGTGTCCAAGGTGCCCAGTACTTGGCCGGTGTTGACTCGCGCTCCCCTGGCGAGCGAGGACGTGATCGGCTCGTAGGTGCTGCGCACATCGCCGGCGTGCTCGAGGGTGAGCGTCCCGCGTCCGGCGAGCATGCCGACGTGGGTGACCACGCCGTCGTCGACCGCCAGCACCTCCTGCCCGGGACTACCGGCGAGGTCGACGCCGCGGTGACCCGCGGCATACGGCGTCGGAGGCTTGTCGAAGGGGCGCACGACCCGCGGCACCGGCACCAAGGGCCACGCCCACGGGGGTGACGTGGCACCGGCCAGGCGCGCCGCGGGTCGCGGCCCTGCCGCCACCGCGTCGAGGGAAGGAACGGCGGCGCAGGCAGCGGAGGCCCACAAGAACAGCGCCAGCAGCGCCAGAACGCTTGATCGCGCCCGCCGCCATTGTCGTGTCGTGGTCCGTGCCATGACCCCCACTGTGGCCGCAGGTAGCCGCCGCTCGCCAGCACCTCCCGTCGGCCTGTGGACGAGCGATTCTTAGCCGGTGGGCTGTGGATTCCGCCGGGCCACGGGCCCCGCCGGGTCTCAGCCGGCGCTGAGTCCCGCGAGCCGGCTGGCGGCCTCGCGCAAAATGTCGTCCTGCTTGCAGAAGGCGAAGCGCACCAGGCTGGTGGCGGCCTCCTTGTCATCGCAGAAGACGGAGACCGGCACGCCTACGACCCCGGCCCGCTGCGGGAGTTGGGTGCGGCAGAAGTCCAGCGCATCCCCAACGCCGAGCGGGGCGAGGTCAGCAATGACGAAATAGGTGCCGCCCGGCACCGAGACGGTCAGCCCGGCGGCCTGCAGGCCTTCGGTCAGCAGATCCCGCTTGGCCTGCAGCGACCGGGACAGCCCGGTGAACACCTCGGGCCCCAGCCTGAGCCCCTCGGCGACCGCGAGCTGGAAGGGGCCGGAGCCGACATAGGTGAGGAACTGTTTGACACCGCGGATGGCCGCGACGGCCGCCGCCGGTCCGCTCACCCAGCCGACCTTCCACCCGGTGGCCGAGAACGTCTTGCCGGCCGAGGAGATGGTCAGCGTGCGTTCGGCCATCCCGGGCAGCGTGGCCATCGGGATGTGCTCGCGACCGTCGAAGAGCAGGTGTTCGTAGACCTCATCGGTGACCACCCAGGCGTCATATTCGCGGGCCAGGTCAGCGATGAGTTGCAGTTCGTCCCGGGTGAAGACCTTGCCGGTCGGATTGTGCGGGCTGTTGAGCAGCACCGCTCGCGTGCGCGCCCCGAACGCCGCCCGCAGCTCATCCTCGTCTAGCGCGAACTCCGGGAAGCGCAGCACGCAGGTGCGCCGCCGAGCCCCGGCCATCGCGATCGTCGCGGCATAGGAGTCGTAGTACGGCTCGAAGGTGACCACCTCATCCCCTGGCCCGCACAGCGCCAGGATGGTCGCGGCGATGGCCTCGGTCGCCCCCACGGTCACCAGGATCTGGGTCGCCGGGTCCACCTCGATGCCGTAGTAATGCCGCTGGTGCTCCGCGATCGCGGACAGCAGTTCCGGGAAACCCGGGCCGGGCGGGTATTGATTGCGGCCCGCGTCGATCGCCGCCTTGGCCGCATCCAATACGGGCTGCGGCCCATCGGCGTCCGGGAATCCCTGGCCGAGGTTGATCGCCCCGGTGCTCAGCGCGAGCGCGGACATCTCGGCGAAGATCGTCGTCCCGAACTCGGCGAGCGCGGGATGGGCGAGCGGGCGCGGCATACCGCCAGCGTAGGGCCGTGGTCCTGGCGGCGGCCCGAGGGTGACGACCCTGGCCGGCGACCCGGGTCAGCCGGCGTCCGGATAGGGGTTGGCGCGGCAGCCCTGCAAGCCGTGGGTTTGCTGGACCATCACCGGCGCCGGATCCCCCGGACGGGTGCACGTGGCGTGCGAATGGCCCAGGCCGTGGCCGACCTCATGGTTGATCACATAGGTCCGGTATGCCGCCAGGTCGTCGTAGTGCTTGACGCCGAGCTGCCAACGCTTGAGGTTGATCACCGCGCGCCCACCCTGGTTGCAGGACACCTCGCCGAGGGTCTGCAGCGGGGCGCAGAGGGAGTCGGTCAGCTTGGGACTGGCCAGGGTCACCCGGACCTGGGGCACGGTGCCGGACTTGATCTGTTCCGGCGTGAGGGCGAGGAAGTGGACCTTGTCGACCGGTTCCCACCCGCGATCACCGCTGAGGATCGAGCGGACCGACGCGGCGAACTGCGCGGCATCCACGTCCAGGCCGCCCTCGACCTCGACGTCGAAGGTGACCGCGCGCCCGGCACGGTCGGTGTCCTGGCCCGGGATCGCCACCGGCACGGGCTTGCCGTCCCCGGCCTCGACCACCTTCGCCGAAGTCTTGGCCGCCGACGACGGTGCAGCAGTGGCCGACGAACTCTTCGTCGCAGCAGCGGCGGACGTGGTCGCGCTGGTGGGCCGGGCCGGGGAAGGCGTGGCGGCGCCCGCCGGACTGTCGTCCCCGCCGCCGGTGAAGAGCTTGATAGCGAGCAGGAGCAGCAAGAGCACTACGGCGGCCGCAATGGTGCGCCGCAGCCGAAACTTGCGCTGATCGCTCATCGGCCGGCGCTGGCCGGCGACATGGCTGGCGTGCTGGTCCTCACGCGCGCGGGTGGGCACGGGCATAGGACTCCTTCAGTCGCTCGATCGACACATGGGTGTAGAGCTGGGTGGTCGCCAGCGACCGGTGCCCGAGCAACTCTTGCACGGTGCGCAGGTCCGCACCCCCGTCCAGCAGGTGTGTCGCGGCCGTATGCCGCAACCCGTGCGGCGCGAGCTCGGGGGCCCCCTCCACCCGGGCGGTAGCGGCGTGCACCGCGGTACGCACCTGCCGCTGGTCGACCCGGTTGCCCCGCCTGCCGAGGAAGAGCGCCGGACCGCTGGTCGTCGTGGCCAGCCGAGGACGCCCGCGGGTCAGCCAGTCCTGTATGGCGTCGGCCGCCGGCAGCCCGAAGGGCACGATGCGTTCGCGCGCCCCCTTGCCCAGCACCCGGGCGGTCCGGGCGGGCAGATCGATCTCGTCGATGTCCAATCCGACCAGTTCGCCGACGCGGATGCCGCTGGCGTAGAGCAGTTCCAGCATCGCCCGGTCGCGAATGGCCACGGGGTCGGCGCCGTCACCCGCCAGGTCCGCCGCACCGTCCAGGGCGGCCCGAGCCTGACCGGCGTTGAGCACCGCCGGCAGGGTAGACCCCTTGCGCGCGGAGACCAGCCGCAACGAGGGATCGGCGGCAATCCGGCCGGTGCGTTGGGCCCAGTCGTAGAAGGTGCGTACCGAGGCGGCCCGCCGCGCGATCGTGGACCGGGACACACCCTGCTGGGCAAGCGATCCCAGCCAGGCCCGGAGGTCGGCCAGGCGTGCGTGCAGCAGGAGCGCGTCGGGCGGCGC
>CAKZIH010000396.1 GCA_936931335.1 uncultured Nostocoides sp.
GGGTGGCAGAGTGCGGCCGCCGCAGGGGAGCGGCTGCTCGATGCCGCCCCGTGGCTGCGGGAATTGCGCAGTGCCTGGTGGGTGGCGCGCGGGTTGGTCTTCGCGGCCGGTTTGTCGTGGCTGCTGGGGACGTTCGGGGGACTGCTAGGCATCCTGCTCGGGACCGGACTCTCGATTTGGCTGGGACTATGCCGTAGGTCGAGCGGCGGCAACCGCTGGCGCACTGCGGACCGCGCTGCCACGCTCCTCGGCCTGCTGCTGCTCTTGCCCGGCACGGCGTACGTCTTGACCCGCCCCTCGTACTTCCCGTCCTCGTCCTATTCGGAGCCGTATGTCAATCCCGCCCCTGAAGAGGGGATCGTCACCAATGGCGAGCGGGCCGCGAATCTCTATGCCTATGACGCCCAAGGCAACCGCATCGACAGGGTGCGGCTCTTCGACCAGAACGGGGCCGAGATCAGCCTGTCGGGATCGGACGCGGCGAACGTGCTGCCGAGCATCGACAGCGAGGAGGATCCGGCCGCCTTCGAGCGCCTGGTGGAACAGTCGGCGACCAGCTTCCCGGCGTCCTGGGCCAACCGGAATGCCTGGGACGGTATGGGGTCGTGGACCCCGCCGGTGACCATCGTTCCGCTCCCGCAGGCCTCGGGTTCGGCGACGGCCTCGTCCCCGTCGTCCTCCACCGAGCCCAGCGGGGGGTCCACCACCTCCACGCAGTCCGCCACCTCGCCCTCCTCGAGCCCGTCCCGCTCGGCCAGCGACAGTTCAACCGGCAGTTCCTCCGGTTCGCCGTCGAAGACCTCTTCCTCGAGCTCGTCGTCCACCAGGTCGTCGTCCCCAGGCTCGTCGTCGACTAGCGAGACCACCCGGCCACGACCGAGCGCCACCAGCACCTCCCGGTGAGGCCTCAGAGCGCGGAATACGGCACGGTGACCGGCCACCCCGCATACTGGGCGGCTCCGGTGCCCGCCGCATTCCAGGGCCAACACTCGAGGGTGACCGACTTGCGGGTGTGGTCGAAGATCGCCATTCCGAAGCCCTCGCGCTTGAGGGCGCGGTCGCCGAGGCCTTGACCGGTGGGGACGGCGGCGCGATAGTCCGCGAAGCTCACCCGTGGATTGGCCACCGCAAGCACCCGCACCCGGTTGCCGAAGGCGTCGGTGAAGTCGCCGGTATGCGGGGTGCTCCCGGCATTCGGCAGGGACCGGTTCGGCTCGAACCAGCGCTGGAAACTGGTGGATCCGGCGGGCGGGGTGAACTGCAGCGGGCCGTCGGCGAACTGGGTCAGCCCGTGACGCACCAGGTGCCCGAGGTGCTGATCGCCGGAGAGGATAAGCGCCTGGGCCGCCCCGGCCAGGCGCACTGCCCGCGCCCGGCCGGCGGCCGGCCAGCCATCGGAGTCGGTGTCCGCCACCGCATTCCCGGCGGGGTCGGTCTGCACGCAGGCCCAGGTGGTCTGGGTCAGGATGCACTTGGGCAGGCCGGGGTTCAGGCCGCGCCAGGTCGCCAGGAAGGCCTCTTGACGCTGTCCGAGCAATTCCGGATCCGGATCGTTGCCATTGGGCGCGCTTTTGAACTTGCGATCCTCGACCAGCGCAAAGCTCACGCCGCCATAGGTGAACGCGCTATAGCCGACGCTGATCCCCTGTCCGATCGGCGCGGGATCGAAACGCTGCGGGTTGTGCCAGGTGGATAGGCGCTGCACCAGGTTGACCCACGCCGGATCGTTGACATAGCCGCCGTCGTTCTGATCCTGCGCCGCGATGCCGCCCGCGCCCCAGAGGTTGCCCTGGTAAACGTCGTGGTCGTCGGTGAGCACCACGGTGGGCAGGCGCCGGGTGAGCGGGCGCATCGACCAATGCCACAGCAGGAATTTGTAGAGGAAGTCCAGCTCCGGTGAGCGGCTGGCGTCCTTGGCGGTGGGGGAATCCTCATACAGCTGATCCCCATGGGCGACAACGAGATCCGGCTTGCTGCGGGTCATCGTGGCGACGAGTTCGTTGTGCGGGAAGTAGACATTCTTGGCGCTATAGAGATCCAGTCCGATCGCACCGGCCAGCGGCAGCGCGCGGGCGCTGGGACGGTCGATGCTGCGGTGGCTGGCCTTGAGGCAGTTGACGGTCGCCACCCGCAGGCGGCCTGAGCGTGGCTCGGCCGGGATGGTGCCGCTGTAGAGCACCTCGGCGCCGCTACGGATGCGATATCCGGCGGCGACGCTGGCGTCATACCTGGGGACATAGAAGAGGCCGGTGTACCCCGCGGCGATCCCGGAGGTGGCGACCTGACGCCAGACACCCCCGCGCTGCACGTCGAGGCTCAGGCTGGGCAGCAGCCGCGGGTCGACCGGCATGAGCTGCGCGGTCATCCGCAGGGTGCCACCGATCGGGGTGAAGAGGGTGCCGACGACGGGTCCGAGCCCGCGCTCGGGATGGACCGCGAGGCCCACCCCGGCCGCGGTGAAGCCGGTGAACCAATAGCGGGCCGCGGACCCGTCCCGGGCGCTGCTGATCAGCGCGATGCCGCCGCGCACCCGGGCCGCCGGCAGCCGCGGGATGCTCGCCGTATGCAGCACCGCCCCGGTGGTGGTGGCGCGCACCGTCAGGGTCAGGCTGACCACATCCTTTTCAACCACGCGCCCGGATAGGCGCAGGGTGAGGTCTTCGCCGGTGCTGCGGGCCGGGGGATTGCCGCTGGCCTGCGACTCCAGCAGCGGCCAGGCGAACGGCTCGCTCTCCTGGGTGTGTTCGCGGAAGACCGCGCGACCGTTCTGGTCCACCGCCGCGATCAGCCCGCCACCGGTCCCGGACAGCGGCCCGAGCAAGGCCCGCCGGCGCGCGTCCTCACCCGGTATGCCCGTGCCGACCACGAAGCCGGACAGCCCGGTTCCCGCCTCCAGGGTTCCGGTGCGCACGGTCAGGTCGAAGGGGGCATTGCGGATCTCGGCGGTGAGCACCACGACCGTGCGTCCCACCCGCTGGTCGGGCTGGGCGATGCATTCCATCCGGCCGGCCGTGGTGATCCAGTCCTGCAGGCGGTTGCCCCAAAACCGCTGTCCCAGCCAGTAGCCGCCTCCGGCGTCCAGATCCAATTCGGCGCTCGGGGCACTCGCATTCGCCGGGGCACTCGCACTCGCCGGCGCGGACACAGCGCTGGCGGCGAGCGCCGCGGCGGCGCCACCGAAGAAGGTGCGCCGGGTCAGTGCGCGCAGCGCAGCGGTCTCGCAGCAATCGGGTGTGTCGGGCAACTGGGGGAGGTCGGGCACGCACGCGATGCTGCCAAAGATCGGCCGGGGCGGCGACGGGTGGGCGGGCGAACGGCATACGTCCGGGGAAAGATGCGCCGGCGAACGCCCGGAACGTGCGCGCCGGTCCGCGGTCGCGGCGATGGGCTGCACTACGCTGGCGAGGGAATCCGACATCTGCCAATAGGAGTATGCCGTGGCCACCATCGAAGCAATCGTCGCTCGCGAGATCCTCGACTCGCGCGGCAACCCGACCGTGGAGGTCGAGGTCGGCCTGGACGACGGCACCGTGGCCCGGGCCGCCGTGCCCAGCGGTGCCTCCACCGGTGCCTTTGAGGCCGTGGAGCGCCGCGACGGCGACACGAAGCGCTACGCCGGCAAGGGTGTGGAGCAGGCCGTGGAAGCGGTGATGGAGGAGATCGCTCCCAAGCTCTACGGCTATGACGCGGCCGACCAGCGCCTGATCGACCAGGAGATGCTGGCCCTGGACGGTTCGGCCAACAAGGGCGAGCTCGGCGCCAACGCCATCCTCGGGGTCTCCCTGGCCGTGGCCAAGGCCGCGGCTGAGTCCGCGGGTCTGCCGCTCTTCCGGTATGTCGGTGGCCCCAACGCCCGCGTCCTGCCGGTTCCGATGATGAACATCCTCAACGGTGGCGCGCACGCCGACAGCAATGTCGATATCCAGGAGTTCATGGTCGCCCCGATCGGCGCCGGCTCCTTCCGCGAGGCGCTGCGCTGGGGCGCGGAGGTCTACCACGAGCTCAAGGGCGTCCTCAAGGCACAGGGCCTGGCCACCGGCCTGGGCGACGAGGGCGGCTTCGCCCCCAGCCTGGGGTCCAATGCCGCCGCTCTCGACCTGATCATCGAGGCCATCAAGAAGGCCGGCTACCGGCCCGGCACCGATATCGCGCTGGCGCTCGATGTGGCCGCCACCGAGTTCTATGAGAAGGGCTCCTACGCCTTCGAGGGCGGCACGAAATCCAGCGATGAGATGGTCGCGTATTACACCGACCTAGTCGACCGCTACCCGCTGGTCTCCATTGAGGACCCGATGAGCGAGGAGGACTGGGATGGGTGGAAGGCGATGACCGACGCCCTCGGCGACCGGGTCCAGCTCGTCGGCGACGACCTCTTCGTCACCAACCCCGAGCGCCTCGACCGCGGCATTCGTACCGGCACCGCGAACGCACTGCTGGTCAAGGTCAACCAGATCGGCTCGCTCTCGGAGACCCTGGACGCCGTGGACATGGCTCACCGCGCCGGTTACCGCTCGATGATGAGCCACCGCTCCGGGGAGACCGAGGATGTGACGATCGCGGACCTGGCCGTGGCCACCAACTGCGGTCAGATCAAGACCGGCGCCCCGGCGCGCTCGGAGCGGGTCGCCAAGTACAACCAGCTGCTGCGCATCGAGGAGGAGCTGGACGACGCCGCGGTGTACGCCGGCGCCGGCGCCTTCCCCCGCTTCCAGGCCTGAGCCCGGATGCCCTCGTCCACCCCGCGCCGCAGCCCGGGCCCGCGACCCTCGGCCCGTCGGCCGGCGGGTTCTCGGGCTCCGGGTAGCCGGGCTCCCGGCGCCACGCGCGCGGGGGCGAGCCGACTGCAGAGCGCCCGGCCGGAGGTGGCGCAGCGCCGTTCGGCCATCACCGCCGGCCGGGTGATCGGCGGCACCATCGCGTTCCTGTTATTGGTGTTGCTGCTCGGCCCGACGCTCAAGACCTATGTCGAGCAGCGGCGGGAAATCGCCGGCCTGCAGACGCAGGTTGCCAAGCAGCGCGCCGACGTCAGCGCCATGGAGCGCGAGAAGAAGCTATGGGCCGACCCGGCCTATGTCGAGCAGCAGGCGCGTCAGCGGCTGAAGTTCGTCAAGGTGGGGGAGCGTGCCTACAGCATCGTGGATCTGGAGTCCGCGGCGCCCGAGCAGACCGATCCGGTGCTCGCCAAGAGCAGTCACAATGCCTGGTACGGCCAGCTGTGGGAGTCGGTCAAGGTCGCCGACAACCCCCAGCGCGCCGCCCGCTGAACCCCCGGCCCGGTATGTCCGTCTCCCCACCCTCCTCCGGCACGCCTGATGCTGCCGCCGCGCCCGAAGACAGCGCGGCCGATGACAGCGCGGCTGTCGCCGATGACGCAGATCTCGCGCTGGTCGCGCGTCAGCTTGGCCGGGCCCCCCGGGGGGTATGCGGGGTTGCCCACCGCTGCCCGTGCGGCGCGCCCGATGTGGTGCGCACCAGCCCGCGACTGCCCGACGGCACACCATTCCCGACCACCTTCTATGCCACCTGCCCGCGCCTGACCGGCGTGATCTCCACCCTGGAGTCGCAGGGGTTGATGCGCGAGATGCAGGACCGGCTGACCGACGATCCGGAGCTGGCGGCGGCATACCGGCGGGCGCACGAGGACTATCTGGCCCGTCGGGCCGAACTCGGTGACCCGCCGGAGACCGCCGGTATCTCCGCCGGTGGGATGCCAACGCGTGTCAAATGCCTGCACGTGTTGGTCGGGCACGCCCTGGCCGCTGGCCCTGGGATCAATCCGCTCGGCGACGAGGCCCTGGCGCTGCTGCCCGATTGGTGGGAGCGAATGCCGTGCACGACTGTGCTCGCCGACTCCGAACGCACCCCCGGTGCCCACCCGGAGCCAGCCACGGAGACCGAGGCCTGAGATGCGCGTCGGAGCCATCGACTGCGGCACCAACTCCATTCGGCTGCTGATCGCCGACATCGACCCGGCAACCGGGGCACTGACCGACGTGGTGCGCCGGATGGAAGTCGTCCGCCTCGGCTATCAGGTCGACCGCACCGGCGTGCTGGATCCCGAGCGGATGGCGGCCACGCTGGCGATGACCAGGGAGTATGCCGCGGCCTGCCGCACCCACGGCACCGAGGCGATCCGGTTCGTGGCGACCTCGGCCTCCCGGGATGCCGCCAATGCGCAGGACTTCGTGGCCGGTGTGCAGGAGGCGTTCGGCGATCTCGCCGTGACGCCGGAAGTGATCAGCGGCACCGAGGAGGCGCAGCTGAGTTTCCGCGGGGCAACCGGGGATCTGCGCGCGGCCGGGACCACCGCCCCCTTCCTCGCGGTCGACATCGGGGGCGGCTCGACCGAGTTCGTCCTCGGCACCGAGGAGGTGGTGGCGGCCATCTCCACCGACATCGGCTGCGTGCGGCTGACCGAACGCCACCTGACCACCGACCCGCCCACCCGTTCCCAGATCGCGGCGGCCGTCGCCGATGTGGAGGCCGCGCTGGACCTCGCCGAGCAGGCCGTCCCGCTCGCCGACGCCCGGACCCTGGTCGGCCTGGCCGGGACCGTCACCACGGTCACCGCGCATGCTTTGGTGCTGCCCGCCTACCAGGCCAACCGCATTCATCTGGCCCGCTCCACCCCGCAGCAGCTCCTGGCCGCGGCGGACGACCTGGTCGCCATGACCCGCGCCGACCGCGCGGAGCTGCCCTTCATGCACCCCGGACGCGTCGACGTTATCGGCGGCGGCGCGCTCATCTGGAGCACCATCATTCGGCGGGTCACCCGGTTGGCCGGCGCGATCCCGGTGGTCACCTCCGAGCACGACATCCTTGACGGCATCGCGCTCTCCCTGGTCCCCACCCGCTGATCGCGCCCGCCGTGCTTGAAAGCTGAGGCCAAGCTTATCGATGAGTGAGGCCGTCGCTATGGCGACCGTATTGCTCACCGATAACCGCTCGCGGCCCATGGACCCGGGGCAGGTCGCCCCGAGCCCGGTATGCCGCTGCGCCTAGGCTGGGCCTCGCCCCCGTAGCCCAATAGGCAGAGGCAGACGACTTAAAATCGTCACCGGTGCGGGTTCGACTCCCGTCGGGGGCGCCGGTGCGGCATACGTTGAGGTGCATGAGCTACGACATCCTGGCGTTCGACCCCGCGGCCACGAGCGACGAGGACTTCCCGCAGTGGTGGGCGCAGCAGTCGGAGTGGGGGGAGTCCCACGGTTATGACGACGCGTCGATGACCACCCCGGCGCTCGCGGCCTTTTACGCCGAGCTGGTGCAGACCTTCCCCGATCTGAACGGATCGGGTGCCGCGAACGCGACGAATTCGGCGCGCGTCACCGACTATTCGATCGGCACCTCGCTA
>CAKZIH010000397.1 GCA_936931335.1 uncultured Nostocoides sp.
GCGTCGGGGGTGCTCGCGTCGGGGGTGCTCGCGGCGGTGCCGGCGCCCGAGTTGGTGGTGCTCGGGACGGCCTCCTCGGTGGTCTCGGCCTCGGCGGCTGCCGGGCTCTCCCCCGCGTCGGCGAGGAAGGTGGCCAGGGAGCGCAGGTCACCGACATACGCCCTGGCCGTATGGGGTGAGCGTCCCCGTTCGGCGAGGAGGTGCTCGGCGTACTCCGCCAGCACGCTGCGCTCATCCACGGGCTCACGGTGACAAATCGCAACCCGCCGAGCAAGACGCCACGCTCGAAACGGCGACATCCGGGCGGGGCAAATCCGAGGTGGAGACCGGGCAGAATCCGAGGATGACCCGCGGCGTCTCTCCCGAGATCAAGGCGACTATTTTTCACTGGGGGGATGCGGGTGGCGAGCCCGAGGAGGGCGCCACCCATTTCGCGGGGACGGCGCAGATCCTCATCGGCGCAGCCGGTGAGGAAAGTGCCGACTCCTTCGACCTGACCGTGTGTTCGCCGACCATGCTGGTGGAGCATTTCCACCCGGACAACTGGAATGACGCTCCGGTGCTGCCGGGTGGGACGTTGTGCCGATCACCGGGGTATGGCTGATGCGAACCTGGTCGCGCCCGCAGTTCGAGGCGGCCGTGCGCCGGGTGCTCGCGGCATACAGCCCGGGGCCGGACTTCGCATCGGTGGCGGCGCGGATCGGCCGCGTCATTCCGTGGGAATACGACTACCGCTATGACCGGGAGGTCAACGAGGCCGCGGGGCTGCCGGACACCTCGGCGTCGCTGTGGCATGAAGACTGATCTCTTGGCCGGCGCGCCGGCGTTACCCGGCCCTGGAACGGACATATCCCGCAGCCCCCTGGTGCGCCAGTCCCGCGAGCTCCAGCGGGCCGAGCGCGGCCTGGACGGAGAGCACGTCCAGGCCGGCCCGTTCCGCGAGTGCCTCCACGAGCGCCCCCTGCCCGGCGGTGGGCAGGACCTGCCAGACGGCGTATTGCGTTTGGGTCAGCCGGTCCTCGGGGCGCTGCGGCGCGCGTCGGATCTCGGCGGCATCGGTGCCATATCGCCCAATGAGGTCGACGATGTCGTCCGCGTCGGTGACCAGGACCGCGCGTAGGTCGCGGATCGCCTCGTGGCAGCCGGCCGAGGTCATTGACGTCACCGGACCCGGCACCGCGCCCACCGGGCGGGCCAGGCGCTCGGCCCAGGCGGCGGTCTGCAATGACCCGGACCGGATCGCCGCCTCGACCACCACGGTCCCCAGCGAGAGCGCCGCGATGAGTCGGTTGCGTTGCAGGAATCGCTGCCGGTATGGCGCGGCGCCGGGTGGCAGCTCGGTCAGCACCGCTCCATT
>CAKZIH010000398.1 GCA_936931335.1 uncultured Nostocoides sp.
GGGCAGGGCTGAGCCGTGTCTGACGAGCCGCGCCCGCGCCGACCCCGCCGCAGCGAGCGCCTGTGCAGCCCCCGACGGTGGAGCTCGCGGGCGGCGGGGCGTGGACGCCATACCCCTCGGGGGCGGCGCTCTTGCGCCGACTGGGGGAGGGGGATGCCCCCTCGGCGGCCTGGAGCGCGCTGCCGGCTGGTGGGGATCCGAAGCGCGACTGGCCCACGGCAATTGCTGAGGCCGTGGCGCATTGCGTCGCCGGTGGCCGTGGCGCGCTGGTCGTGGTGCCCGATCACCGAGATGTCGATCGTCTGGACGCGGCGCTGGTCGCGGCACTCGGGCCGGGGCAGCACGCGCGGCTCACCGCCGACCAGGGCCCACAAGCGCGATATACCGCCTGGCTCAAGGTGTTGCGTGGCCATGTGCCCGTGGCCATCGGGACGCGGGCCGCGGCCTATGCGCCGGTGCGCGAATTGGGGCTGATCGTGGTCTGGGACGACGGCGACGACCTGCACGAGGAACCGCGAGCGCCCTATGTGCACGTCCGGGATGTGGCGCTGGCCCGGGCCCGGATCGAAGCGGCGGCGCTGATCATGGGTGCCTACGGCCGCAGCGTCGCGGTGCAGAACCTCGTGGCCGCGGGAGTGCTCGCCCAGGTCCGGGCGGGCCGGGCCGAGGTGCGCCAGGCCGCGCCTCGAGTGTTGGTGGCCGGCAGTGAGCTCGACCGGGAACGCGATCCGGGTGCGGCGAGCGCCCGGCTGCCCTCGCTGGCCTGGCGCACGGCGCGGGAGGCACTGGAGCGCGGACCGGTGCTGGTGCAGGTGCCCCGCCGCGGCTATATCCCGTCGCTGGCCTGCCAGCGCTGCCGCGCCCGGGTGCGCTGCCCCGTCTGCGGGGGGCCGGTACAGCTCGGTGCCGGGGATACCCCGCCGGTATGCCGCTGGTGCGCCCACACCTTGACCGCGTTCGAGTGCCCGGTATGCGGTGGCACTCGCCTGCGCTCGCTGGTGGTGGGCGCGCGCCGGACCGCGGAAGAGCTGGGCCGCGCCTTCGCCGGACATCCGGTGCTCACCTCGGGCGCGGGCCAGGTGCTGGCGAGCGTGCCGGACAAATCGGCGCTGGTCATTGCCACCCCGGGCGCCGAACCCGTCGCCGAGCAGGGGTATGCCGCGGCCCTCCTGCTGGATGCTTGGGCTCTGCTGGACCGGCCCGCGCTTGATGCCGGCCCGGAAGCGCTGCGCCGCTGGCTGGGGGCGGCGGCGCTGGTGCGCCCTGGTGGCAATGGCGGGTCGGTCGTGGTCGTCGGCGCGCCCCTGGAGAGCGCGGCGCCGGCGGTGGAGGCACTAGTGCGCTGGGACCCGGTATGGCTGGCGCAACAGGAGTTGACCGAGCGCCAGACGTTGGGGTTGCCACCCTCCACTGTGTTCGCCGAGGTCGTCGGGCCGCGTACGGCGGTTACCGCGGTCGGAGAGCGGTCGGATATGCCATCCGGGGTGGTGCGCTTCGGCCCGGTGCCCGCACCCGCCGCGAATGGTCGCGGCACTGGGGGCCATCCGGGGGGCGGCGAGCCCGCATACCGGCTCTTGTTGCGGGCCGAACCAGCGGACGCGCCGGCATTGGCGGCGGCATTGCGGGCGGCGCGCGCGGAGCGCAGCGCGCGCAAGGAGCCCGAGTCGATGCGCTTCCGGGTGGGGGTGACCGATATCGATTGAGCGCTAGCCGATGAGCGGAGCGGCCGGCCGCCGGTGGACCGCGAGGGCGGTTGGCACCAGCCAAACGATGGGGCCGCCCGCCGCGGTGGCTCCCGCTGCGTCGGCTCCTGCTGCGGCGGCTTCGGCTGCGGCTTTCGTAGACTTCGGGGATGTCCGTGCAGCCCATCCGCCTCTTCGGTGACCCGGTGCTGCGCACCCGCGCCGAGGAAGTCGTGGACTTCGACAAGGAGTTGCACAAGCTTGTTGCCGATCTCCAGGCGACCATGCTCGACGCCCCCGGCGCCGGGTTGGCCGCCCCGCAGATCGGGGTGAGCCTGCGCGTGTTCACCTACCACGTCGACGGGATTGTCGGGCATCTGATCAATCCCGTGCTCGATCTGGGGCCCGAGGAGCAGGACGGGCCGGAAGGCTGCCTGTCCTTCCCGGACCTGCGCTTCGACACCAAACGCGCCCTGAATGTCGTTGCCCGAGGCCAGAACATGTGGGGGGAGCCGGTGTTCCTCGAGGGCAGCGAACTGCTGGCCCGCGCCGTCCAGCACGAAACCGACCACCTCGACGGGATCCTCTTCATCGACCGGCTGGACCGGGAGACCCGCAAGCTGGCGATGCGCGCTATTCGGGAGGCCGATTGGGGCGGGGACGGCCCGCCGACGGTCAAAATCTCACCGCACGCCACCTTCGGGCTGGGCCGATGAGCACCCCGGCGCTTCGCCTGGTCTTCGCTGGCACACCCGAGGTCGCGCTGCCGGCCCTGGAGGTACTTGCCGAATCCGGTCACCAGATCATTGCCGTGCTTACCCGGCCCGACGCCCCCGCCGGCCGCGGTCGCAAACTCGTGCCGTCCCCGGTCAAGCAGCGCGCCCTCGATCTCGGCCTGCCCGTATGGGAGCCCACCCGCCTGCGCGATGAGGCGTTCCTCGCCCAGTTGCGGGAAGCGGCACCGGATCTCTGCCCGGTGGTCGCCTACGGCAACCTGATCCCGCAATCCGCGCTGGACATCCCGCGCCACGGCTGGGTGAACCTGCACTTTTCACTGTTGCCGGCCTGGCGTGGAGCCGCCCCCGTGCAACACGCCATCATCGCGGGGGACGAGATCACCGGGGCCACCACCTTCGCCCTGGAAACGGGGTTGGACACCGGCCCGGCATACGGGAGGCTCACCGAGGCGATCCGGCCCACCGACACCGCGGGCGACCTGCTCGCTCGCCTGGCCACCGCCGGGGCCGGCTTGCTCGAAGCCACCGTGGACGGCATTGCTCGGGGCGAGTTGACCGCCATACCGCAAACGGCGGACGGCATCAGCCACGCCCCGAAGCTTGAGGTCGCCGACGCGCGGGTCGAGTTCGGCCATCCCGCGCTCGCGGTGGACCGACGGATCCGGGGCTGCACCCCGGCGCCCGGGGCCTGGACCACCTTCCGCGGGGAGCGGCTCAAGCTCGGCCCCATCACCCTGCCCGCCGTTCACGCCGGCCCGGGCGCCCGGTCCGGGGACGCGGGTGATCAGGGCACCGCGACATTGGCGCCGGGTGAGCTACGCGCCACCAAATCCCGAGTCGAGGTCGGCACGGCGACGAGCCCGGTCATCCTCGGACAGGTTCAGCCGCTCGGGAAGAAGCCGATGCCGGCGGCGGATTGGGCCCGCGGCATCCGGATCGAACCGGGGGAGCGCCTCGGCGGCTGACCGCCGGTCGGTGGGGCGCCGCCACGCAGTCGTGCGCGGCCTACTCGGTGTGCGCGGCGTTGGCTTCCAGGGCCGGGCACTTCTGGCCCTTGGCCGGCGCCAGCACCTCAAAATGCCAGTACTCATTGGCGTACCGGCGGCACAGGCCGAACTTCACCCCGTTCTTCTCCAGCCACTGAGCCGCGGCATACGGGTTGACGTCGATCGCCTCGCCCTTGACGTGCGCGGACTTGTTCGGCGGCAGCACCCACTTGCTCGCCTCCGCGGCCGAGCCATATTTGGCGACGGCCTCATCGAAGAGCTGCTGCTGCGTCTGCGCAGACCGAGCGCCGGAGGTGATGCCGATCCGCTCGATGCCGTCAGCGGCCGCAGCCTCCCGGGCGCGGGTGATGGCGCGGGTCAATTGCGGGGTGAGCCCCTCCGTCGTGCCCAATCCACCTGTGTCCTTGGGGGCATGCGCGGCCAGGTCGGCGGGTGGGGCGGCGACGTCCGCCGGCCGGGTGGTCGGCTCTGCCGTGGAGGTCTCGCGCGCGGCCACGCTCTCGTGGTAACCGTGCAGCACGGTGGCGGCGATGCCGCCCATCACCAGCACCGGGACGGCGCGCAGCGCGGC
>CAKZIH010000399.1 GCA_936931335.1 uncultured Nostocoides sp.
TCGTCGACCACATCCTGCTGGCAGGCGGTGAAGAGCACCAGCGCGCGCAGGCCCTCGGCATACGCCTTCTGCAGCATGAGCGAACGACGCACATCGGGGTGATGGGTGATGGTGACCCGCGGCGCGGCCTTGTCCGCCATCTGCGTCAGGTCGGCGCCCTGGGTGCGTTCCTTGGCGTAGCCGAGCGCGTTGAGGTAGCCGGTGGACAGGGTGGCGATGGCCTTGGTGCCCACCAGCATGCGCGCGTTCTCGATGACCCGGAACATCTGCGCGATGCCGTCGTGGACGTCGCCCAGGAGGGTGCCGACGGCGGGCTCGCGCTCACCGAAGGTGACCTCGCAGGTGGTGGAAACCTTCAGGCCCATCTTGTGCTCGAGGTTGGTGACATAGGCACCATTGCGCTCGCCGAGCTCACCGGTCTCCAGGTCGACGTGGTACTTCGGGACGACGAAGAGGGAGAGCCCCTTGGTGCCCGGGCCGGCGCCCTCCGGTCGAGCCAGCACGAAGTGAACGACGTTGTCGACCATGTCGGACTCGGCACTGGTGATGAAGCGCTTGACGCCGGTGATATTCCAGGTGCCGTCCTCGTTCTGGACCGCCTTGGTGCGGGCCGCGCCGACATCGGAGCCGGCGTCGGGCTCGGTGAGCACCATCGTGCAGTGCCAGGCGTTCTCCACGATCCAGCGGGCCATCTTGCGTTGCTCGTCGGTGCCGAGGATGTGCATGAGCTTGGCGAAGCTATAGCTCGCGCCGAACATGGCGATCGCCGGGTTGGCACCCAGGATCATCTCGTTCATGCTCCACTTCAGCGACGGCGGCACCACGGTGCCGTCGAGTTCGCCGGGGACGTCGACATTCCAGAAGCCGGAATCGACATACGCCTGGTAGCTCTTGGCGAACGCCTCGGGCATGGTCACCGAGTTGGTCGCCGGATCGAAGACCGGCGGGGTGCGATCGCCCTCGACGAAGGAGGCGGCCAGCTCGTTCTCGGCCAGGCGCGCGACCTCCTTGAGCATCTCGCGTGCCGTGTCTGCATCGACCTCGGCATACGGCCCGTGGCCGAGGACCTCGTCGCGCCCGAAGAGCTCGAAGAGGTTGAACTCGATATCGCGCAGGTTGGCCTGGTAGTGACCCATGCCGCCCGTCCTTCCCGTTCGCTACTGACTAAGCGCTTGCTTAGTGACTCAACGGTAGTGTGCGCCCGGCCCCCGGCCGGGTGCAAGCGGCCGGGGTCAGAAGTGATGCCCCCCACGTATGGCGGACTTACCCCAGCGCTGCGGAGATCGCCGCCTTCTCGGTGGCCAGGGTGTCGGCGGACAGGTATGCGGCGGCGGTCTCGGCGAGCAGGCCGGCGATCGCGTCGAGGCGATCCGGGGCATACCCGGAGGTGAAGATTTCCTCGGTGAGCCGGGTGCGCTCGGTGCCGAGCTGGGCCGTGAAGCCGGTGTCGGCCTCAAATCGTCGGGAGAGCACATTCCCGGTGCGATTGCCGGCATTGGCGCCGCCCGCACCGCCGCCGCGCCCCGGCATACCGGCGCCGGCAGGTCCACCGCCGCCAGCGCCCGGGCGGTTGCTCACGCCGAAGGTGAGGTTGTGATCCCAGGGGACGACCGTCATCCGGCCGGACGCCTTCGCCCACCACAGATAAGAGTTGTTGCCGGGGCCGTCGATCGCGTCGTAGTTGTCGATCAGGCGCTCCAAGGCGAGGTAGGTAGTGAAGGCCGGCACCTCGAGGTGCTGGTGCAAGTCGGCGGCGAACCCGGTGTCGTCCACCTCGTTGAGCCATTTGAGAAAGCCAGTAAGCGGGGCGAGGTCATCCGGGCCCGCTTCGACGTCGAAGCGCTCGGCATAGGCGCTCGGGCTGTCCCCGAGGTAGTCGTAATTGCCGCCGGCCTGCGCCTTGTAGAGCACCCCGTCGGTGCCGAACGTCGCGGCCACCCACGGGTCGGAGGGATGCTCCAGCACCAGGCGCAAGACCGCGTCTTCCCCCGCGACGGAGACAGCGGCATAGGCCCAGGGCTGTGCGGCCAGCCCGGCCTTGGTGAGCAGGTCGAGCGCCAGCGCCTCGTTGAGCGCGGAGGCCGTGTTGTTGGTGCGCACCACGATCTCGGTCACGCCGTGGTGGGCTTGCCCGTCGACGAACTTGTCCAGCCGCACCAGCCACGGATAAGCCGTGGCCGCCGACCCCGCTGGCAGCCGGAAGATCGTCGAGTTCCCCTTGAGGCGCACCCCCGCCCGCCGGTATGTCGTCCCATCGATCGTCACGTCCGCCTCGACCCAGTCCTTGGACCGATCCGCCTGGTATGCCGCGAGCACGGCTGCTAGATCGGTGTCACTGATCGCGATGTCCAGGGTGTGGAGGGCGGTGGAGTCGAGGAAGGCGTGGTTGCCCGCCGCGGCCGGTATGGCGCTCGCCGCCGACCCGCTCTGTCCGGTCTGCTGGGCCGCCGCCGAACACCCCGCCACCCCCAGGGCCAAGGCGCCGGTGCCCGCCCAGCGGAGCACGGCTCTCCGGTCGTATGTCGTTCGCATGCCCCCAGCCCACGCGCCTGCACTGGCGCTCACCCGTGGCTGTGCTGTGGGGCGGCTGTGAGGTCAGGAAAAAGGAAAACCCCGGCCGTCGCGGGGCCGGGGCGAAAGAGGAGAGCCGGTGACGGGAATCGAACCCGCGTGTCCAGCTTGGG
>CAKZIH010000400.1 GCA_936931335.1 uncultured Nostocoides sp.
GAGCTCGCCGCAGCGACGGCGTCGGATCAGCCGCTGATTGTTTGCGGCGTGGCCACCGACTGCTGCGTGCTCTCCACGGTGCTGGGCGCGGTGGATGCCGGCCGGTCCGTTGTGGTCGCTACCGACGCCTGTGCGGCGGTGTCCGATGAGGCACAGATGCAGACCTTGGCCCTGCTCGATCTGCTGTATCCAATGGTCCGGTTGGCGACGACGGAGGAGGTGCTGGCGCATCTCTGATCGGCAGGGCTCGGAGATTGTGCGCGCCGCCCCCTTGCTACCGCAGCTCCGCCCGGACTCGGGCCAGCCGGTCGCCATGCAGCGGATAGGCGAGCATCACCACGAAGGCGAGCGCCGAGGCCACCAGTGGCGGCACGGTCATGAAGAACCGGAAGCCGTCGGCAACCGTCGCCGGTTGGACCTGGAGCTTCGGGTCATAGCCGTAGCGGTGCGCCACCCAACCGAAGACCGCGGAGACGATCGCCCCGCTCAGCGTGGTGATCAACCCGGCGAGGCCGTAGTAGGAGCCTTCCCGGCGCCGCCCGGTCCGCAGTTCGTCCTCGTCGATGACGTCGCCCATGATCACATCGCCCATCAGGATCAGCCCGGCCAGCCCGATCCCGAAGAGCACGGTCGTGGCGAGCGCCCCGGCGAAGGAATGCACAACGAAGAGCGGCAGCACCGCGAGACCGCAGATCGCAAACGCGAGCAACAGGGTGCCGCGGGCGCCGAGCCGGTGTGCGACATACCGCCGCCATGGCCACAGGAACACCCCGGCGGTGACGAATGCCGTGGCCAGCAGGATCGTCGTGGTCAGCCCGCTGTCGAGGCCAAGGCTATACTTGACGTAGAACCCCATCCCGGCCGCCAAGGTCCCGGTCGCCACGAACCGCATCGTCTGCGCCACCACGACCGACAGGAAGCTCCGATTGGTGAACGTCGCTCGCAGCGCGGGGAAGAGCGCCATCGGCTCGGTCAGCGGCGCTCGTTCAACCAGCCGCCCGATCCCGCTGTAGACCGCGACCGCCCCGATCAGCGCGAAGATCACCGCCATCACGCCCCAGCCGAGCGCCGCGGCCAGCACCGGCGGCAAAGCAAGGCCGATGAGCAGGCCGACCACCTGGACGATATTCATCTTCACCGCGACATCGGTGCGCTCGGCATACGTCGGAAACATCTCCGGCAGCAGGCTCAGGTAGCGCGGCTCCTCGCTCTATGCCTGGTGGGGTGAGCAGATCACCACCCTGCTCGAGCAGGATCTCGCCGACTCCCCCGGCCCGGCCGCGATCATCGACCTGGCGTCCACCGAATACAGCCGTTCCGTGGACCTCGCCGGGATCGCCGAGCGCGGAGTCCGGGTGATTGCCCCGCGCTTCGAGGACCGCACGCCGTCGGGCGAGTGGAAGGTCGTCTCTTTCAGCGCCAAACGCGCCCGCGGAATGATGGCCGGTTGGCTGGTCGCGAACCGAATCCGCTCCATTCGCGCGCTGCGCGAGTTCGATGAGGGCGGCTACGCCTATGCCGGCGAGCTATCTACTGCGCAGGTCCCGGTCTTCCGGCGGGAGAGCTAAGCCTCGAGGAGCTCAGCCGCGAGAACTAGGCCAGCGCGATGAGGTCGAGGTAGTGCGGGCCGTAGAGGTCCTCGACCCCGTCGGGCAGCAGCAGGATCCGCTCCGGCTCGAGCGCGGCCACCGCACCCTCGTCGTGGGTGACCAGCACCACCGCGCCCTGATAGGTCGCCAGCGCGCCGAGGATCTCCTCCCGCGACGCCGGGTCGAGGTTGTTGGTCGGCTCGTCGAGCAGCAGCACATTCGCCGCCGAGACTACGAGCAGGGCCAGGGACAGCCGGGTCTTCTCGCCACCGGAGAGCACCCCAGCCGGCTTGTCCACATCGTCGCCGACGAAGAGGAAGGAGCCGAGTACCTTGCGGACCTCGGTCTCCCCCAGATCCGGTGCGGCGGACTTCATATTGGCCAGCACCGAGCGATCCAAGTCGAGGTTCTCGTGCTCCTGGGCGTAATAGCCGAGCTTCAACCCGTGTCCCGGCTCGACCTGCCCGGTGTCGGGTTCGTCGATCCCGGCAAGGATGCGTAGCAGCGTGGTCTTGCCGGCACCATTGAGCCCCAGCACGACCACCTTGCTGCCCCGGTCGATCGCCAGGTCCACATCGGTGAACACCTCGGTCGAGCCGTATGAGCGGGACAGACCGCTGGCACGCAACGGCGTGCGACCACACGAGGCCGGCTCCGGGAAGCGCAGCCGCGCAACCCGATCGTGCTGACGCTCCCCCTCCACCCCCGCGAGCATCCGCTCGGCCCGGCGAATCATGTTCTGCGCCGCCGTCGCCTTCGTCGCCTTGGCCCGCATCTTCTCGGCCTGCTCCAAGAGAGCAGAGGCCTTCTTCTGGGCATTGGCGTATTCGCGCTTGCGGCGGCGCTCGTCGGTCTCCCGCTGCTCGAGATAGCCCTTCCACCCCAAGTTGTAGACGTCGATGACGCCGCGATTGGCGTCGAGATGGAAGACCCGGTTGACCACCACACCCAGCAGATCGACGTCGTGGGAGATCACGATCAGCCCGCCCGGATAGCCCTTGAGGTAGTCGCGCAGCCAGACGATCGAGTCCGCGTCGAGGTGGTTGGTCGGCTCGTCAAGCAGCAGGGTTTCCGCCCCGGAGAACAAGATCCGGGAGAG
>CAKZIH010000401.1 GCA_936931335.1 uncultured Nostocoides sp.
CTACCCCGACCGCTTCAACCCCCACCTATAACCCCCGACCCACGCCTTACACAAAAGTCTTGACAGGCTCCGGGCCGGTCCTGCTGGTGCGCAAGGACTCGATCCCACCGAGCATTGCCGCTGAACTCGAGGGCTGACCACCTACCGGATAGTGATCCTCGGCGGGCCGAACACGATCAGCCCGGCGGTGGAGAAACAACTGCGCAGCTATGACACCAGGATCGTCGAACGGTGGGACGGCGCCGACCGGTACGCCACTTCTGCCGAGATATCCCGCAATGTGTTCCGTGCCGGCGTCGGGACGGCCTATGTCGCTTCTGGGGAGGTGTTCCCCGACGGCCTCGCGGTCGGCCCGACCCCGGAATCGGGTGAGGGCCCGGTGCTCCTGGTGCGCCAGAAGTCGATCCCTGCGCCCATCGTGGAGGAATTGAGTCGGCTGAAGCCGAAGCGGATTGTCGTCGTCGGGGGATCGTCCACGATCGACCCCGCTGTCGTTTCCACCCTCACCCGCTATACGACCGGTTCGGTAGAGCGGTGGGCCGGAGACGACCGGTACGCCACCGCCGCAGCGGTCTCGGCGCATCAGTTCCCCTCTGACGCTCAGCATGTCGTCATCGCTTCGGGCGAGGTCTATGCGGACGCGCTCTCCGGCGCACCCGCCGCCCGGTTCAGGGGAGCGCCGATCCTGCTCGTCACCCGGGACCGGATACCCGCCGCGACCGCCGCCGAGTTGCGCCGAATCAAGCCGTATTGGATCACCATCCTGGGGGGCACCAACAGCGTCAGCGACACCGTCCGAGCCCAACTGGACAGCTACGCCGCACCGTGAAGGCGCAAGAATGCGCTCAGACTCTCTATCTAACCGCAGGTCAAATCAAACGTGTGCATACTCACGCTCTGGGTCTACACTTCCTGGACCCGGTAGGAGTACGGGTCCAGGCTCTGTGCGTCGAAGAAGCTCTTGACGGATTTGTAGCCGATACCCCAGCGTACTTGCGCGACGTTCTCGAACTTATAGGGCCGTTGATTCAGGGGAGTGACGGGGGTGCTGGCCCCTTCTTTGAACACCTTCAGCCCGGCATCTATTGCCTGCTGCTTGCGTAGCGCCAATGCGTAGTACCGGGGGGCTAGGCTCGTCCAACCCGACGCATAGAGCGAGGCGACGGCATCGTGACAGGCGACGTGGTCGGGGTGGTATTCCCCCGCGTCCTTGGTCAGCGTCTTTAGGTCGCTTCCTTCGGGGAGGTACTTCCGGATTATCGCCGCCACGGCGGACGGCGTGAAAGACTTTTCATCCAGCCGGTCTGACCAAGAGGGCAGGATCCGTGCGGCCCCAAGGTTGCTCACCGACCATTGAAATTCGCGATCTCGCACTGCGGCAAATTCTGATTCGCTCGGCACGCGGCCGATGAGGTCGTACAGCTCCTGGCTAGTGCGGACCGAGGATTTGTTTCCCCGTCCGATGAGCAGCACTCGAACGTCCCGGCCCAAGGCCACATGCTCCATGATGGCCGCGCCCATGGACAGCAGTTCGTCATCTTGGTGGGGTGAGATGAAGACCGCCGGGACAGTAGGCAAGGCGGTGGATGATGCTGAGCCGTGGATGGCGACACCCGCCCCCAATGCGGAGGCGGCACCGCCGAGCAATGTTGCCCTACGAGTGAGTGTCATAGCTTCTCTCCTGCTCATCTACCTGGCCTGCGCGACCTGCTCGACAGTGGACGCTACCTTGGCCGCGCCCCTCACCCGCTCCGTCAGCGCGGCGTCAAAGGAGTTCTTTTTGCGCACCCCGGCACCATGGATCAAGCCGATGCGGTGCGAACGGCGAGGGCGCGAACCTGTCGCCGATAAGCAACCTTATGTCAAGTATTGTTGTCGTCGTTCACGGTGCTCCCTCCTCGTGTTCAACCGACGTTGGTGCAGACGTCTCCGAGACACTGGCAGCCCTTCGCCCGCAATGCCCAGCCCTCAGGCCCGACTGACCTACCGGCCGAGCTGCGTCACCGCTGCCAGCGCCAGCCGATCTGCGTATCGTCTGGCGCTGGACGGAATTCTGAGTGACTGAATGCTTGCCTAACTACTCCATCAGCATGGACGCGTCGTCGGCGCGGTGTTCGTGGTCGCGGGGAAGTGCGGTAGCGAGTGCAGCCGCGGCGGCAAATACCAGGACTCCGAAGAGGGTCAGGTAGGTCGTGGCCACCCATCCCGAGGGAATAGGGGTCTTGTTGAGCCAGCGCGGTGCGGCCCAAATCATCACCGCGCCAACGGTTCCGGCAGTGAAGGCGGCGACGGCGAGGAGCAGCCCATGCTCGGCAAGGATGGCGGTGCGCAGGACTCGCTCTGGTGCGCCGAGTGCTCTCAAGCCGCGTTCGGTACGGCGCCGCTCGAGGGTGTCGGTGACGACGCCGATTGCCAGTTGGGCTCCGGTCAGCGCTAGCAGCAGCAGCAGGCCCGCGAGGAGCCACTGCTGGACCCGACGGGCAAGTTGGTCGGGGCCACCGATCAGGCCGCCCACGTTGCCGTAGGCCGCCCCGGTCGGGTAGGTGGCGGTGAGTTCGGCGACGAGTGGCCAGTAGGTCGATTCGTCAGGTGTCAGCACGATCAACGGGCGGCCATCCGCAGGTTGGGCAGCGGTATCGGCGAGGACCTGCGCCGACGGCATCTCGTGGAAGGTCCAGTCGCCGGTGGAGGGCCAGGAGGCGCCCTGGTCGCGTGGGAGGTCCGTGATTGTGGTCGCGGAGCCGGGCCGGCAGTCCGGACGGACGAGCAGCCGCTGCGCGGTCGCACAGTCCAGCCGGTAGCCGCCGTCGGCGGGTCCGCTCGGGACGGCGATCCCGCTGACCAAGCGGCTGGTCGCGATGCGCTTGGCGACCGGCTCGGGTGGGGCAGGCTCGACGAAGACGATGACCCTGCCGGTGTCGGCGTTGACTCTGAGAGTGACATCGTCATATGGCGCGGTCGCGGTGATCAGGGGCGAGACAGCGATCGCGAACAGGAAGGCGGCGATCACCCCGGTGAGTGCACGCGAACTGTTGCCCTGGCCGCGCGCCACTCTCGCGGCGGCCAGCAGCAGCCACGCTGGCCGCGGTTTGCCCAGCCCCCATCGCGCCAGCGTCTGTTGGATCAGCTGTGCGATGGGAGGGGTGCCGATGACCAGGCACGCCAGGGTCCCGGAGATGAGCAAAGCGTCCCTAGTGGAGGCGAACGCCCGCCGGTCATAGGTCAGCAGCACGCCGACACAGCCCGCGGAGAACAGAAGGCCGCCCGTGACACCCAGCCAGCGCCCACCGAATCGCTGCGACCCCTTGGTCGAGTTCCGAGCACGCCGGGCGACCGCAACGTCGACGATGGCGAGTGTCAGTAGGGGAAGCAGCAGGGCCGTCGCCATCCCCATCGCCGTGAGCTGTGGCTGTCCCGGTGCCCAACTGACCGGGAACGGCGGAAGGTGCGTCACCGTCCTGGTGAGAAGCGGGAACAGCACGCAGGCCACCCCGGCGCCAGCCACGGCAGCGAGGGCCGAGTCCGCGGTAACCAACCAGCGCGACCGTGCGGGGGAGGTCCCGAGCGCAGTCAGCAATCGAACTCGCCGCATCCGCTGCGCTGCGAGTTGTGCGGCGGCACTCGCCAGGACCCGCCAAAGTGGCAGCAGGACCAAACCGACCACCGTTGCGAGCCCCAATACCGTGCCGGCGTTCTGGCCGAGCTGATAGGCGGATTCGTCCGACCCAAAGACAGTCACCGGGGCGAAGTTCTGAGCGGTCAGGTCCTGAAGAGGCACCCCGACCACCGCGATCATCTGTTGCGACGACACCAGGCGGGCCGCGTCCAATACCCCGACCCGGCGCTGCGGAAAAGCGGTCGCGAGGACCGGGTCGTCGGCCATCGCGCCCACCAGGGCTGGCGAAAGCAGCACCTCGCCGGCCCTGGGTAGTCGAGGTGCCCCAGGGAAGGCCAGCGCCGGGTCATCCGCCGAGGCGTGGTCATCGAGCCCAACCTGGACGATCAGGACGCGGAAGTCGTCGCGCCAATCCAGCGAACTAAGCGCGGCCGCTAGGCCCGTGGCCCGATCACTCGAGCTTGGCACTTGCGCCGCCGACGCTGCGCGCTGAGCGGTGACCACGCCGCCAAACCCCATGACCCCCAACAGGATGAGTCCGCTAACGAAACTCACGACGGCTACAACGAGCAGGCTGCTCCGTCCGC
Source organism: uncultured Nostocoides sp. (assembly GCA_936931335.1). GTDB lineage: Bacteria > Actinomycetota > Actinomycetes > Actinomycetales > Dermatophilaceae > Nostocoides_A. Next base: position 4,204 of record CAKZIH010000401.1, read on the forward strand.
CCCCGCTGCGCAGCAACCGGCGACCCATCCAGGCCGCGAGGCCTGCCGAGCGGAGGAGGCCGGCCCCAGGGATCCTCAACGCAGGCTCGCGATCGTGCTCGCGAGATCCAGGTTCTGTGGACAGAGGGCCGCGACCTGCGGGTTGTGCGTCGCTAGAACCAGCACGGCTCCGAGATCCGCCGCGGTGGCCACGAGCAGACGAGCGACCTCAAGCGCGAGCGCCGGATTCAGCGAGCCGGTTGGCTCATCGGCCAGGATCAGACTCGGCGCCGCGACGATCGCCCGCGCGATCGCCGCCCGCTGACGTTCGCCTCCGGAGACCTGCGACGGCTGCCGTGAACCAAGCGGCGCCAGTCCCAGCCGTTCCAGCGCTTCCGCAGCCCGCAAGTAGGCCGACGATGCGGGTGTGCCAGTCAGCAGCAACGGCATCGCCGTGTTCTCCCGAAGTGTCAACTCGGGTAGCAGTTCGGCGAACTGGAAGACCATGCCCACGTGACGAAGCCGCCACCGCCGAACTTGCCGACCGGTTGCTGCGCCGACGTCAAAGTCTCCCATTTGGACTCGACCCGTAGTCGGGCGCAACAAGCCACCGAGGCAATCCAACAGCGTCGTCTTCCCGGCCCCACTGGCACCGGTGATCGCAAGTGGCTCGCCAGCAGCCACGACGAAAGTGAGATCGTTCAGAACGACGGCTTCTTGCCGGACAAAGCCGAGACCCTCGGCGACCAGATCGAACATCAAGCAGCCGAGCGCTTCCAGTTCGAGCAAGTGTCTGGGCCTGTGTCCTCGTTGCAGATCTTAAGGAGCACGTACTTCTTATTCGGGGCAAGAGTCCAATCCTCGTACGCTCCAGCGTTAGGACTTGTGATCCTAACCACGCCGTTCTCGGTACCCGGCGCACACGCACTGCCAGTGCTTCCACACACTGAATCGGTGTAGGCGTAGTGGATGGCGATGTTGTCGCCGTTCTTGTAGTCCCACCCCTGCAGGTAGTTAGTACTACTGGTGTAGGACATTTTCCCGTTACCACTGAGGATATATGAGTAGTCGGCATACGCGGGCATTGCCGTAGCAAGACTTAAAGCTGTCGCGCCCGCAAACAGCGCAAGAATACGTTTCCGCATAGTTTCTTCCCCTGCACTCGTTTCGGGTGTTTTGGATTGCACGCCGACTGTAACGGTGTCGTCTGCGGCGCGCAACCGGAAGACGTACGGTGCCGGACGAAGGACAGGCCATGCACGATCACTCATCAGGCTACTTGTTGTAAACGTGAGTGGGTTGACGTCATCAGGTGTAGGCGAGAAGAAAATTGCGGGCGATGCGACCGGTGAGGCCGATCAGGCGGTTGATGCTTCGGGGCCGCGTTGCTGACGCGATTGGTTCGATGCAGCCTGAGAACGCCTCGCCCCCCGGCCGCAACGGCACGGAAGCGTGGCGTGCGGCGTCGCCGAGGTCCCCATCTTCGGGAACGCCCGGTACCGCCGTTGCGCCGCGAGAAGCAATCACCCAACGTCAGCCGGGTCCCTGCTGGACGGTTGCTCGACCAACTCCGGTGACCTCGCCGGCCTGTCGGTTGACCCGATCGGTGAAGGCGGGGTCGTCGTCGATGGTTGTTGTCTGGTCATCCGCGCACCGCTGCATGCGGTCGCCCATTTGAGCCTGTGCTCTTTCGTGGCGGGGTTGCCCTGGCCAGGGTTGGTGGGTTTCGGAGCAGTGGCTGCGGATGCGGTTGGTCGTGCGGTCGGTGAAGTAGGGCAGAGCGTAGCGGTGCTGGGGTTGACCCCGTTTGACGGACATCGCTTATGCGGCTTGGGCCGCGGTGGTG
>CAKZIH010000402.1 GCA_936931335.1 uncultured Nostocoides sp.
CTTCGCCAGGAACGCCAGGGTGGGACCGGAGCCGGACACCAGTCCGGCCAGGGCGGCGATCAGGAGCGCGAGCGGCAGCGCCCCGGTGGCGACCGTCTCCGAGGCACCGGTGACGAGGGTGCTCACGAGCCGGCGTCCCCCGCGGCGACATCCTCGATCATCCCGGTCAGCGTGGATTCGGTCACCGGGCCGAGGGTGCGCGCGGCGATCCGGCCCTCGCGATCCAGGAGCAGCGTTGAGGGGATAGCCGTGGCCTTGCCTTGCAGGGCAAGAATGCTCTGCCCGCCGGGGTCGCTGAGGTTGGGATAGGGCAATTTCCAGGCAGCGACCTGCGCCTTGCCGGCGGCGGGCTGCTCGCGCAGGTTGATCCCGACGAAGTTGGCGAGCGTGCTGACGTCTGGATCGCCGGCGACCTTGACCAACTCCGGGGCTTCCTTGTCGCAGGGCCCGCACCAGGAGGCCCAGACGTTGACCACGAGCACCTTGTCGCGGTGCTCGGTGCTGGCCCAGGACTGCCCATCCAGGGTGGTCCCGGTCAGCGTCACCGGTTCCGCGCGCTTGGCGGCGGGGATGATCTCGCTGCGACCGTCAGCGGCGACATATCCCTTGTCGCTGCCCTCCTTGGCCTGTGCGGCGATGGAATTGTCCGAATCGCAGCCCGCCAGGAGCGCACCCGCCGCCAGCGCCGAGAGCACGGCCACGCCGGCGCGCCGCCGACTCGGGCGCCGACGGCTCGGGCGCGGCCGGCTCATGCCCCGACGCTCGCGGACTGCGAGTCCAGCAGATGGCGCGCGGGCTCGGCATAGGTCAGCGAGGTCAGTTCGGTGCCGGTGTAGGTGAGCGTGGTCACCGAGGCCAGGGAGCACTCCCGGCGGCGCGGATCGTGCCACAGGCGCCGGCCCTCCACGGCCGAGCGCATCATCCATACCGGCAGTTGGTGGGAGACCAGGACTGCCTCGTGCCCGGCCGCCGCCGCGCGGGCGTCGGCGACGGCGGCCTCCATTCGGGCCACGATCTCTACATAGGGCTCACCCCAGGAGGGGCGGCGCACGTCATACAGGCGGGCCAAGTGCTTGGGGCGCAAGAAGGTGGACAGGGTGACCTGCTGGCCCTCGAAGTCGTTGGCAGCCTCGATGACCCGGTCGTCGGTGGTAATCGGCAGGTCGTGCCGGGCGGCGATCGGGGCGGCGGTCTCCTGGGCTCGGGTCAGCGAGGAGGCGATCACCCGGGTGATATCGCGCGGGGCGAGGTAGTCGGCGACGGCCTCGGCCATCGCATAGCCACGCTCGGAGAGGTGATAGCCATCCAGGCGGCCATAGAGCACCTTGTCCGGATTGTGCACCTCGCCGTGGCGGACGAGGTGCACGAGGGTGCGTTCCGGGCCAGTCATGGCCCGATTATCGCAAACGAATCTGGGGTGCGCTGCACACCCGCACTCGGCCGCCTGCGCCGAGCCGGCTGCCTCGCCGCTAGTTCAGGGCCGCGGCGGCGGCATCGGCG
>CAKZIH010000403.1 GCA_936931335.1 uncultured Nostocoides sp.
GAATCTGCTCAAGTAGGAATCGCCCTAGTGCATAGGCGGAGTCCTTGTCCGTAAGCAGTGTGGTGAGGCACTGGACGGCCCCGAAGCCCGAATCTCCCAGCTGGGCTTTCCCCCAGCCTTCGGCGATCGCGCGCCATAGGTCGACTTGCTTGTCGTTAAGCTCGTCGCGGCCGAGGACGGCGTCCCAGAGCTGCAAGCCGAGGTCCGGGCGTTGCTCGACGGCCTCTTGCACAAGCCCGAGCGCATCTCGCCAGTCGGGCTGATCGAAGTGGTGTTCGGAATAGTCACGGGACAGCAGGTCATCGAGTGCAGTGCTCACGTTCTGATCGAGCGCCTGGATGAACTCCTCAATGTCCATCGGCGGCTTCCCACCCCAGATTCCGCTTGTCATCCAGATGTCGAAGTCAGGATGCTCTCGCACCCCGAAACTAGGGTTCTCAGCTTGGATCGCGTCGAACGCGGCCTGCGCCTCCGCCCAGTCAGGGTCGGCTTGCGATAGCCATGCGAGCAAGTTGTACTTCGCGTAGGCGAAGTGACGGTCGCGGTCAGGAATCTCTTCGGGGTAGTCGGGTCCAGCGTCGGCAGCGTCCAAGACTCGCCGCTTGAGCGGCGGCGTCGCGCTACCGACCGCGGCGGCGAGTATCTGATAGGTCTCATGTTTCAGATCGCCTGCGTATAGTCCGGTGCGATCGAGGAGCCACGAGAGCTTGTCGTCCGCACTCCGTTTCGGATCGTTCGCTACCAGATACAGGGCCAGACGCTGCATGAGCGCACGGTCAAGGTTCCACCATCGATCGGGCAGGTCTGGCCAGAGTGGCAGCGCCTTGATCCCGTATTCGCGGAGACCGTCTATGACTGCGTCGAGCGGCTCCCGGAATTCATCTTGGGCGTGTGGTTCGATTGCAGATCGGTGATGAGTGAGGGGGTCCCAGTTTCGGTCGCCGTGATATGCGTCGAGCAGGTCGTACGCCGCCGCGATGGCATCTTCCAGGACACCACCGAGGGCGCGATCTGCCGGGGCAGATTTCTGCAAAACAAGCATGATGTGCTGCGTCAGCGCGTACTCTTCCGAGTTCCAGGCGACCTTTGCATCGGGATGGACCGTGCGTTCCGTGGACTCATTGACGAACCAACGCTGTTCCAGCTTGAGGAACGGCCGCAGCGCGGCACGCAGAACGGCCGTGCTACGTGCCGTCGAATCGGGTAGGAACGGCATGAGGAACTTGGTTCCTAGCGGAGCTGACTGTCCGTGTATCGATGTAGCCAGAAGTACTTGCCACCGTTCTCCGGCAGACGGGTCTTGTTTGCTGAGTTCATCAGCGAGCCAGCTGGCGGTCCGGTAGAGCGAAGCCGTCATCGATTGCCCGAGTCGTTGCAGGGTTTGGAGCGCCGCACCGTTCAGCGTCGTCGACTCGATGAAAGTCCGTGCGAACCAGTTTCCTAGCACCGCCGACGAGTCAGGCACATCCGGCGGCGAGAACAGGGCCTTGAACTCAGGGTTGTCCTCCAGCCAGGTCAGCCATTCGAGTTTGGTTTCGTCGGGCAGCGATTCCGTCGCAAACCCGAAGTCGCGGGCGCCGTCTGTCGTCCGGAGACGGCCATGGAGGTAGTCGCGGTCGGGCAGTGGCATTGCAGTACCGCCGCCAACGATCTCCTGTACACGCGACCGGTGGTCGGTCTGCCCCATCTTGGCTCGATCCGCCCACGCGGTAAGGGCCGCCAGGAGCGCGTGATGATCGCGCCCGACCACCGGGTATGCGATCGGCCGTATCCCCAGGTATCCCCACTTGCTGTTCGTCGGGTCGCTCGCGAACGCGAACCGCTTGGAGGGCTTGCCGTTGCCACTGGAGGGCAGCCCGAGCGCAAGGTACCGCATGATCACGTCGTCATGGCTGTAGCCGACGAACACCACTGTGAATCGATCGAACATGGGAAGGAGGAACCGTGCTGCCCACGCATCGGTGATGTATGCATGGCCGAAGTCACGGTCGGTGAGGATCATCTCCTCTTTCGGACGCCGGACTGAACCATGCAGGTGCACGAGCCCAGCAAAGTCATGTCCGAGAGGCAACGCCGGGGCATACCAGGTGTCCGGAATCGTGATCGATTGGCTTCTTGCAGCAGAGGCAAGGTGATCGTCGTAGTTAGTGGTGACCACGCGGAACGCTCCTCCGATTCCCGCGAGGTCCACAATCGCACTGTGTAGCGGATTGAATCGCGACCTCGGATCGGAAATCAGCGTGTGGGCGTGCTGATGGGCGTCGAATCCCTGAGGGAGCGACTCCAGCTGCCCAATAAAAAAGTCCAGCCCGCCGCGCCTCGAGAATGGGTGCGACGCCAGTCGCGCAAGCTTCCTTGCGAGGCCATCAAAGAGTGGAAGGTTCGACGGTTTGTCCAGCGAAGCCCCTGCACCGACGAAGAACACCAGCTCGCTCCGCTCGTGGGCATCGAGGATCTCGTCAGGTAAATCGACATCACCAGTGATCCACATCAGGCCACAAACTCTCGATAGCCACTCGACGCGCCCACCAACCCGCCCTGAAGGCGCAGTAGAGCAAGTCCAAACGACAGTTCAACAGCCGCGTGGGCTAGATTCCTTGCAGCGGTGCAAGCTAATAACATCTTGTCTCCTTGCGCTCTACCGACGCAGTGCACTGATGCCGCGCTCAGATACAAGTATCCTGCAGCCCAGCGCCGACAACCGAAATGACCCCGCCCATTCGCATGCCAAGACCCCCATCCAAGGGCCACGTACCGTGTTGACGTGACCTCAGACTTCGTGGCGGGTCTCCACGGCTCGACGCGACCCAACAACCAACAGGCGGGTTGTCGCGGGCCGGAGCAGCCCCTCATCGGCGCACGCCATAGGTGAGGACGCGGCCATCGGAGGCGCAGTAAAGGGAGCTCGTCACACGGCCAACGCTGCAGTACCCGGAAGGTATCGGCGCGCAGCAACCTACCGCCCCGATGTGCAAGACGCGTGCAAGCTCTGTGGGTCTCTCGGCTGCCGTGTGGAGGCCCGTCGGGCACGGAGAGCCTGTGCACCGGTTCTTGCCTGTGCTGATACGGATCTGCGCGTCTTTGTCGCATAACGGGCTATTGGGTCGCCGAGTGGCGGTGGGGTCGCCTACGCTGGTTGGCATGTTGGTTTACGGCACTGCTTCGCTGCGTCTGCGCAGCCGCTGACGGCGGCGAGCACCCTCCACAGGTTGTTGCTCCCGCCCCCGGTGATCACGGCCGGGCGGCTCTTTTCAGCGTGCCCGGCTCCGCAACAACCACGGAGCAAACAATGCCTACCTATCGAGGTGGCCGTCATGAGCACGGCCAAAACTTCCTGACAGACCCATCCACCATCGCCACAATCACACGGCTCGTGACCACCACCGAGGGCCCGATCATCGAGATCGGCCCCGGTGACGGAGCACTCACCTCGCCGCTGTCCCAGCTCGGGCGACCGGTGACCGCCGTCGAAATCGACACCCGACTCGCCCGACGCTTGACCCAACGACTCCCACCGCACGTGGAGGTCGTCGCCGACGACTTCCTGACCTACCGGCTTCCCACGTCTGCGCATGTGCTCGTCGGCAACCTGCCGTTTCACCAGACCACGGCCATACTGCGACGCATCCTGCACGCACCCGCATGGACCGATGCCATCGTGCTCGTGCAATGGGAAGTTGCGCGGCGCAGAGCAGGAGTTGGCGGTGCCACGATGATGACCGCAAAATGGGCGCCCTGGTTCGAGTTCACGCTGCACAGTCGTGTTCCAGCCCGCGCGTTCACCCCACGTCCGGGAGTCGACGGCGGAATCCTCACCATCCACCGCCGCGAACACCCGCTGCTGACTCCGGCCGAACGACGCCAGTTCCACGCCCTGGTCCACCGCGCCTACACCGGTCCCGGACGCGGGCTCGCCCAGATCCTCGCACGCACCACCGCACTCGGCTCACCACAGGCGGCACAGGCATGGCTGAGGGGCCACGGTATGACCGCTGCCGGACTGCCGAAGGACCTGCCCGTCGAGGCATGGGTGGACTTGTTCAAGACCACGGGCTCCTCGCCACCGTCCCGCCGCACGCAGTCGTCCTCAGGAAGGGGGCAGCGATGAGCATCGACCCCTCGTGGAGAGTCTGCCCTGACGAGACCACCCCCAGCCATGCCTGCCCGACCGAGACAGCCGCACACCATGCAGCACGGCTCCTCGCTCATGGCCCCGGACGGGATTGGCAACTTCGCGACCTTGCCAACCTCGTGCACCTGTCCACGTCACAACTGGGCAGGGCCTTCAGCCAAAGCTTTGGGATGCCGCCCATGCGGTACCTCGCTCATGTTCGGGCCCACCGGCTGGCCGAGCTCCTGGTCGAAACCGACCTTCCGATCGGTGTCGCCATGACACGGGTCGGGTGGCGCAACCGCGGCCACGCCGCACGACAGTTCACCGCCATCATCGGGGTCAGCCCATCCGCGTACCGACTCACCGCGACCCAACGAGCAAGCCTGAAATGCCCGTGCTGTGGACAGTGAAGCGAGTTGCCCCGATGACGGCCACAGAGCGCTCTGGCCTCGGCCCTGCCAGGACAGAGATCCGTGACACGGTCATCCGGATGCGGGCTGATCTCGCTCACCGGTGGATGTCAACGGCGGTCGAAAGGGGGACCGTTTCCGGCGGCTGAATAGGGAGCCACTGGTTGTTGGTGTCTAGTGTGCCTGTTCCTGGATGCGGGCGGAAGGCAGGGTGGTCATGGTGGTGTTCCGCAGCCGGTAGGACGCGCCCTTGAGCGTGATGACTTCGGCGTGGTGGACGATGCGGTCGATCATGGCTGATGCGACGGCTTGGTCTCCGAAGACCTCGCCCCAGCGGGAGAAGGGCAGGTTGCTGGTCGGGATGATCGAGCTGTTCTCGTAGCGTGATGCGACCAGTTGGAAGAACAGGTTCGCGGCGTCGGCGTCGAAGGGTAGGTAGCCGACTTCGTCGATGACCAGGAGCTGGAGGCGGGCGAGTTTGCGTAGCTCGAC
>CAKZIH010000404.1 GCA_936931335.1 uncultured Nostocoides sp.
CGGCGGCGCTCGCCGCCGGTTGCCTGCTGGCGGCGTGCACCGGCGGCGACGCCGACCCGACCGGCTCCGCGACCCCTGGCACGCCCACGTCAACGACGGCCGGCGCCGACATCTCCGGCTCCGAGCACCCCACCGCATCGGGCTCGACGTCGGGCGCCCCGAGTACCGGGTCGACGGCAACCGGATCTACCACCAGCAGCGACGATCCCACCGCTCAATGCGTGGCCGACTTGATCTCCGGTATGACGCCCCGCCAGCGCGCGGGGCAACTGCTCATGGTCGGGCTGTCGTCCGAGGCCGGCCAGGGTGGCGTGGATGAGGTGGTGACCACATACGGCCTGGGCGGGGTGATCTATCTCGGTCACTGGAGCGGTCACGACACGGTTGCCGCGACGTCCGCGCATCTGCAGGGCCTGACGAAGGGGCCCGATCTGCTGATCGCCGCCGACCAGGAGGGCGGCCAGGTGCAGCAGCTCACCGGGTCGGGCTTCACCACCATCCCGGACGCGGCCACGCAGGCCGGTCTGAGCCCGAATGCTTTGCGGGACAAGGCCCATGGCTGGGGACAGGAGCTGGCGTCCGCCGGGGTCAACCTCAATCTCGCGCCGGTCGCCGACACCGTGCCCGCGTCGATCGGCACCGCCAATGGCCCGATCGGTCAGTTCCACCGCGAGTATGGCGCGACCCCGGACACGGTAATCCCGCCGATGACCGCCTTTCTCGCGGGCATGCACGACGCGGGAGTCATGGCCACGGTCAAGCACTTCCCGGGGATCGGGCGGATCACGGGCAATACCGACACCACCGCCTTCGGGATCGAGGACTCGGCGGCCACCACCGATGACCCACACCTGGAGCCCTTCCGCGCCGGCATCGAAGCGGGCGCCGACCTGGTGATGGTGTCCTCCGCTCGCTACCCAAAGCTGGCCAAGGAGCAGGCGGCCTTTGCTCCCGAGATCGTCACCGGTCTGCTGCGCGAGCAATTGGGCTTCACCGGGGTGGTCATCACCGATGACGTCGGCGCCGCGGCGGCCGTGCAGTCAATCCCGGTGGGGGAGAGGGCAACCCGCTTCCTCGCCGCGGGCGGGGACATGGTGCTCACGGCGCTGGCCAGCGACATACCGGTCATGGTCAAGGCGCTGACCAAGGCAGCGGAAACGGACGAGGCCGCCGCCTCCCGGATGGACATCGCGCTGCGGCGGGTGCTGACACTGAAGACCGCGCACGGACTGACCGGCTGCGCTGAATAGCCCACGCCGACCGGCCACCCGGGCATTAGCGCGCGCCGACTACCCGGCGCCGCCCCGACCGTGCCTGCCTCGCGAGGCCCGGCCAGGGCTGCCGCTCATTCGCCGGTGAGCACCTTGTCCGGGGTGAAGGGCAGCTCCCGCAGGCGGCGGCCGGTGGCGTTGAAGAGCGCATTACCGATCGCGGCCGGGGTCCCGGTCATCGCCATCTCGCCGATGCCCTTGGACCCGATCGCCCCGAACCAAGGGTCGAACTCGCGCAGGAATTCCACCTCCATGGGCGGGATATCCGCATGCGCCGCAATGTGATAGCCGGCCAAGTCGCCGTTCACGATGTGCCCGAACCGGGGATCGCGATAGGACTCCTCGTGCAGCGTCGCCGACAGCGCCATGGTCATGCCGCCGATCATCTGGCTGCGCGCGGTGCGCGGATTCACGATGGTGCCCGCGGCATACACCCCGGTCAGTCGGCGCACCCGCACCTCGCCGGTCACCGCGCTCGCCGCCACCTCCGCGAAGGTCGCCCCGAACGCCTGCCGGGAGTACTTCGAGGCGCCCTTCGGCGGCCGCCCCTGGGCGAGGGCCGTGGCGCCCTCGGCCGGGGAGTCGCCATGCTTGCGGCGGAACTTGCGGCAGGCGGCGACGATCGCATTGCCCCATTCGTAAGTGCCGGCGCTGCCACCGGCCACCATCGCCAGCGGGGTGCCGGTGCGCCCGATGTCGGTTTGCACGAGATCGACATCCACACCGAGCTCGTCCGCGGCGATCTGGGGCAGCACCGTGTGCGCGCCGGTGCCGATATCGCTGGCCTGCATCTGGATCAGGTACCGGCCACCGGTATAGGTGATCCGCGAAAACATCGACCCCATATGGGTGTTCGGGAAGTACGAGCTAGCCATTCCGAGCCCGATACGCCATTCGCCCTCCACCCGCTGGCCGGGTGCCTGGCGCTGCGACCAACCGAAGAGCTCGGCGCCGCGATCCAGGCAAGCCAGCAGGTTCCGGGTGCTCCACGGCTTGCCGTTCTCCGGATCCACCTCGGGCTCATTGCGCCGGCGCAACTCGATCGGGTCCAGGCCGCAGGCGTGCGCCAGTTCGTCCATGGCCGTCTCCAAGGCATACATGCCGGTGAACTCACCGGGTGCGCGCATCCAGGTGCCCGGCGGCCGGTCCAGTTGCACATAACGGTGCTCGGTATGCCGGTTGGGCGCGGCATACATAACGCGCGCGGCGAACGCCGACTGGTCGATCTCCTTCTTCACCCGGGCCGTCGCCTGGATGGACACCTGTTCCAAGGCGGTGAGCCGACCCTGATCGTCCGCGCCGAGCCGCATCCGCTGCTCGCTCTGGGCGCGGTGGCCGACATGGGCAAAGCTGTGCTGGCGCGGGATCGCCAGCTTCACCGGTCGGCCGATGACGGTCTTGGCCGCCAGGATGGCCAGGACGAGCGGCGGGTGCGGCATCGCCTTGCCGCCGAAGCCCCCGCCGACATAGGGCGAGATGATCTCGATCTGATTGGGCGGCACGCCGAACAGCGAGGACAGCAGCGGCGTATGGATCAGCGGGCCCTGATTGGCGTCATAGATGGTGAGCCGGGTCGCCCGCAGATCGAGGCGCGAGGTCTCGTGCCAGATCGCCACCGCGGTATGCGGCTCCATCTGCACGTGGTACTGCGCGGGGTGGGAATAAGACTCCTCCACCCGGTAGCGCGCCTGCGCCATACCGGCGTCCACATCACCCTCGCTCGACGAGGCCGGCCGCATCATGACGAGCTTGGCCGTGGACACCTGCGGATCATCGGGGTCGAACTCGACCTCGGCGTCCTCCTCGGCGTAGCTCACCGCGATCGATTCGGCCGCCTCACGGGCCGCCTCGGGGGTCTCCGCGAGTACCCCGGCAATGATCTGGCCGCGGTAGTGGACGGTGTCGTTCTGCAGGATCCACAGGTTGGCGTCTGCCTTAATGCGCAGCGCGGGGGCGTTCTCGTGGGTCAGCACCCCGATCACCCCGGGCGCCGCGGCCGCGAGTGTCGTGTCGATAGCGGTGATCCGGCCGCGCGCGATGGTGGAGATGACCGGCCATACGTAGCAGTGGTTGTCCACCTCGTGCTCATAGGCGTATGGCGCGGTGCCGGTGACCTTGAGCGGTGCGTCCACCCGGGCGCGGTCCGCGCCGACGGCCGGAGTGCGCGGGGCCTGGGGAGCGGCCGGGGCCTGCGTGGGGCGCTCATCCGCGGGAGCGGGCGCCTCCGGGGCGGGTGCGGCCGGTGTCGGGGGAGCCAGGGTCATCGACGGCCTCCTTCGGCCAATTGCTGCAGCACCGCGGGCACGGTCGCCCGCAGCTGGGGGATCTTGGCCGCGTTCTCCGGCCCGGGCCGGGCATCGGCCAGCTCCGCCTCGATGGCACGCGAGAAGGTGTCCGCCGTCGCTGGCTTGCCGCGCATCTCCTGCTCGGCCGTATGGGCGCGGTGCGGCTTGTGGGAGACCCCGCCCAGGGCCAGGCGCACATCGCGCACCTGCCCGTCGGCGACATCGAGCGCCGCCGCGACCGAGATCAGCGCGAAGGCATAGGAGGCCCGCTCGCGCACCTTGCGATAGGAGGAATGGCGGGCCCACGACAGGGCAGGGATCTCGATGGCCGAAATCAGTTCTCCGGCAGCGAGATTGGTGTCGAGGTGCGGGGTATAACCGGGCAGGCGGTGGAAGTCGCGGAACGGGATGGTGCGCTCGCCGTCCGACCCGAACACGTGGACGGTCGCGTCCAGCGCGGCCAGCGGGACGCACAGATCGGACGGGTGTACCGCGACGCACTGCTCGGAGGTGCCGAGTAGTGCGTTGTACCGCCCGAAGCCCTCGATCGCCGAACAACCGGTGCCGGGCTCGCGCTTGTTGCACGGGGTGGACCGGTCCTGGAAGTAGACGCACCGGGTGCGCTGCAGCAGATTGCCACCGGTGGAGGCCATATTGCGCAGTTGCCCGGAGGCCCCCGCCAGGAGCGCCGCGCTCACGAACGGGAAACGTTGCCGCAGTTCGGCATTCATCGCCAGATCCGCATTGCGCACATTCGCGCCGATGCGCATCGAGCCGTCCTCGCGCGCATCGATCCCCCCGAAATCGAGCCGGTTGATATCAATCACCCGCTCCGGGCGCTTGATGCCCAGCCGCAAGTGGTCGACGAGATTTGTCCCACCCGCCAGGTATGCCGCATCCGGCCCCCCCAACTCCAACGCCTCGGCGATGGTGCCGGGACGCTCATACGCAAAGGCCTTCATGACCGGGCCTGCGCGACATCGCGAATGGCGTCGAGGATGTTGGGATAGGCGCCGCAGCGGCACAGGTTGCCGCTCATCCCCTCCCGGATCTCCTCATCGGTCAGTTCCACCGGGCCTAGGTCACTGACATCTGCGGTGGCATGACTCGGCATACCGGCTCGGGCCTCATCCAACATCCCTTCCGCCGAACACACCTGTCCCGGAGTGCAATAGCCGCACTGCAGGGCGTCGCGGTCGACAAAGGCGGTCTGCAGGTCGCTCAGTGCACCGACCCGGCCCAGGCCCTCGGCCGTGGTCACCGCGGCGCCGTCATAGGAGGCCGCGAGTGCCAGGCAGGAGACGATGCGCCGGCCGTCGGCCAGCACCGTGCACGCGCCACACTGCCCGTGGTCGCAGCCCTTCTTGGTGCCGGTGAGCTCCAGGTCGTGGCGGAGGGCATCGAGCAGCGTGCGGCGGGGTTCGGCCAGCACCGCGTGGTCCTCACCGTTGATGGTGAGGGTGATGC
>CAKZIH010000405.1 GCA_936931335.1 uncultured Nostocoides sp.
CGCGGTCGCCGCGGACCCGCCGGCCTGGCCGACCGGCCTGGCCGTGGCCCGGGCCCTGGTCGACGCCCTCCCGCCGGACGCCATTCTCTTCGCCGGCCCGTCGAATCCGGTGCGGGACATCGATTTCGGCGTGGCTCGGGTGCCCCCGAGCGCCACCATCGTCGCCTCCCGTGGGCTGGCCGGAATCGACGGCTGCGTCTCCACCGCCCTGGGCATCGCGCTCGCGGAACCCGGGCGAGCGGCATACGCCCTGCTCGGTGACCTGACCTTCCTGCACGACTCCGGGGCGCTCATGATCGGCCCCGGTGAGCCACGGCCGGACCTGACCATGGTGGTGGTGAACGACTCCGGCGGTGGCATCTTCGGCCTATTGGAGCCCGGTACGCCGCAGCTCGCCGAACCCTTCGAGCGGCTCTTCGGCACCCCGACCAGCACCGATCTCGGCGCGCTGGTCCGCGCGCACGGCATCGCCCACCAGGTGGTCATCGAGCCCCACGAACTCACCGCGGCCGTCTGCTGTGCGCCCTACGGTCTGCGCGTGCTTGAGATCCGCGTGCCGCGGACGGGGCACCGGGAAGCGCACGCCCGGCTCCGGGCGACTGCCGCGGCGGCCGTGCGCGCCTGAGCCGCCCGAGTGAGCCGAGATCCGAGGGTCGGCAGTTCGAGAGTCCACGGCCGGAGCGAGTCCGCGGGCCGGGGCTCCCCGGGCGGCTCAGCCGGCCTTGACCCCGTGGTGCAACGCGACGATCCCGGCGCTCAGGTTGCGCCAGCGCACCTGCTCCCAGCCCGCGTCGGCGATCTGCTGGGCCATCTCCCGCTGCGCGGGCCAGGCGCGGATCGATTCCGCCAGATAGACATAGGAGTCCGGATTGGAGGACACCCGGCGCGCCACCGGGGGCAGCGCCCGCATCAGATACTCGGTGTAGATGGTGCGGAAGGCCGCATTCGTGGGCGCGGAGAACTCGCACAGCACAAAGCGCCCGCCCGGCTTGGTGACCCGGGCAAACTCACGCAGCGCCGCACTCGGGTCGGCAACATTCCGCAACCCGAAGGACATGGTCACCGCGTCGAATGAGGCGTCGGCGAAAGGCAGCCGCAGCGCATCTGCCGCGGTGAACCCCAGGTCAGCGCGGCGCTGCTTGCCCACCCGCAGCATCCCCAACGAGAAGTCCGCGGGCACCACGTGCACGCCGGAATCGGCATACGGCTGCGAGCTGGTGCCGGTGCCGGCGGCGATATCGAGCACCGTCTCGCCGGGCTTGGCCCCGACCGCGTCCACCACGGCCTTGCGCCACCGGCGGTCCTGGCCGAGGCTGAGAACGTCATTGGTGAGGTCGTATTTAGCCGCGACGTCGTCGAACATCGCGGCGACCTCGGCGGGCTGCTTCTCTAGGCTGGCACGGCTCACCGGGCCATTCTCGCCCATCCGCGCCTCGGGGGATCCGGCGCCTAAACTTCCTCCGATGTCCCTCCTGTCCGGTGCGCTCCCTGGCCGCCTCGTCAGCCGCACCGTGACCCTGCCCGGGGAAATGGCCGCGGACCTGCTGGCCGTGCTGCCGCAGGTGCCCGGCGACCAGGTGTCGTCCTGGGTGCGCCGCGGGGAAGGGATGGTCGGCTGGGGCCGGGCGCTGGAGTTCGCCACCCAAGGGCCGGATCGCTTCACCGCGGCCTCCGCCTGGTGGCGCGAGCTGTGCGCCGACGCGGTGATCCGCGACGAGGTTCGCCGCCCGGGCACTGGCCCGATCGCCTTCGGCGCCATGACCTATGCCGCATCGTCCGCCGCCGACTCGGTGCTTGTCATTCCTCAGGTCGTGGTGGGCCGTCGCGGGGAGACGGCCTGGCTGACCACCAATACGACCGAACCCGCGCTGCCGCATCCCGATCTGCCCGCGCCCGCCGCGCCGCCCCCGAGCCCGGGGGAAATCGCCTTTGCGGACGGGCCGCGGACCGCCGCCGAATGGGCCGGCGTGGTCGATGCCGCGGTCGCCCGGATCGCCGCCGGGGAGTTGGACAAGGTCGTCCTGGCGCGAGCGCTGGTGGCCCGCGCCGCGCAGCCGCTCGATGTGCGCTGGCTCCTGCAGCGCCTGGCCGAGCGGTATGCGGCGACCTGGGTGTTCGCCGTGGACGGCATGGTCGGTGCCACCCCGGAGATGCTGGTGCGCCTGGACCGCGGCCTGGCCAGCTCCCGGGTCCTGGCCGGCACCATCCGCCGCACCGGCGATGACGCCCACGATCTGGCGCTCGCCGCCTCGCTCGCCCGCTCGTCCAAGGATCTGGAGGAGCACGAATATGCGGTGCGCTCCGTCGCCGACGCCCTGGCCGGGCATTGCGCCTCGATGAATGTCCCGGAGACCCCGTTCGTGCTGCACCTGCCCAATGTCATGCACCTGGCCACCGATGTGACCGGGGCGGTGGACGATGCCACCACCTCCCTGGAACTCGCCGCCTCCCTGCACCCCTCCGCGGCCGTATGCGGCACCCCCACCCCGGTCGCCGACGCGCTGATCACCGAACTCGAGGGTATGGACCGGGGCCGGTATGCAGGAACCGTCGGCTGGCTGGACGCCGCCGGTGACGGGGAGTGGGGGCTGGCGTTGCGCTCCGGGCAGTTGGACCCCGCCGACCCGCGTCAACTGACCCTGTATGCCGGGTGCGGCATCGTCGCGGGCTCCGATCCGGCGGACGAGGTGGCGGAGTCCGACGCCAAATTCCTCCCGATGCGCGACGCGCTCACCGCCCGCGTCTAGTCACATCCAGACGCCCGGCGCGACCGGACGCCATACCGGCGGCGTGGTAATTCGCTGTCGCCAGGACGACAGCAAATGTCCACGACACTGCTCACCTGCCCTGGTTAGGGTGCCCGGATGAGCTCGCAGGACCCCGGACGCCTCTTCCCCGACCTCCAGGACTGGGACGACGGGCGCGGCATCTCAGCGTTGAGTTGGGTCAGCGGGCTGGGCACGGTGCGCGAGGCGATGCTGTACAGCGCCCTCCTCTGGCCGGAGTTCGTGGAGCACCGCGGATGCCTGCTGTGGTCGGGATCGCACGAGTATTTCGACGACTGGGTGGCCCGTCTCGACGGTGACCTGGCCGCGGTCGAACGGATGATGAACCACTGCCACCTCGTCGACCTGGCCCGCAAGTCCGGGCAGGAGCACACCGAGGAGCAGTTGGACGGGTTCGGGAGGCTGCTGCAGGAGATGTGGCAGACGAAGCTGCGCCGGGACTTCCCCCACCTGGACGTTCGGGTGGAGCTGTATTGGGCGGACCGGTCGTGGGACCTGGACGCCCAGATCACGGTGTATGTCGCACGCTGACCCCATCCCGCGTCGCTCCCCTGCGGCGGGGCTTAGGTCTGCCTTAGTTCCGGACCAGGCGGGCCCCTCGCCTAGACTCGGGCAGTTCGTGAAATCGTTCACAAGCTGACGAGGGAAACCGTGAAGCAGTCCGGCGAGCAGGCCGATGTGGTGGTGGTCGGGGCCGGCCCCGGCGGCAGCGCCACCGCGGCATACCTCGCCCGCCAAGGCCTCGACGTGGCGCTGTTGGAAAAGGCCGCCTTCCCCCGCGACAAGATCTGCGGCGACGGGCTGACCCCCCGCGCGGTCAAGGAACTCATTTCCCTCGGCGTTGACACCACCGGCTGGCAGCGCACCAAGGGCCTGCGGATCAAGGGCGGCGGTCACACCCTCACCCTCGACTGGCCGGACAGCCGCGCCTTCCCCAACTACGGAATGGTGCGCACCCGCGCCCAGTTCGACGAGGCCCTGGCCCGGCATGCCGAGAGGCTCGGGGCCCGCCTGCACGAACGCACCAGCGTCACCGGCCCGATCCGCGACGAGCGCACCGGCGCCACCATCGGGGTGCGCGCCAAGCGGCTCGACGAGGCCGGTCGTGCCACGGGGGAGACGTATGAGGTGCGCGCCCCCGTCGTCGTCGCGGCCGATGGCGTCTCCTCCCGCCTGGCCACCGCGGCCGGCCGGGAGAAGCGCGAGGACCGGGTGATGGGCGTCGCGGTGCGGGCCTATTACGCCACGCCCAAACGCGACGACTATCTCGAATCGCATCTGGAGCTGTGGACCCGTGACCACACCGGGGCCCGCATGCTCATGCCCGGCTACGGCTGGCTCTTCCCGCTCGAAGACGGCCGTACCAATGTCGGCCTCGGCATCCTCGACACCTCCAGTGCCTTCGGCAAGACCGACTACAAGGACGTCATGCGGCGCTGGGTCGCCGATATCGACGCCGACTGGGAACTCACCCACGACATGAGCGCCGGCCCGATCCGTGGCGCCGCGCTGCCGATGGGTTTCAACCGCTCCCCGCTGTATGCCGATGGCCTGCTCCTGGTCGGCGACGCCGGCGGCATGGTCAACCCGTTCAACGGCGAGGGCATCGACTACGCCCTGGAGGCGGCCCGGGTGGGCAGCGAACTCATCGCCCAGGCCCTGGCCCGCGGTGACGACGCGGCGCGCGAGCGGGTGCTCACTACATACCCGGGCGTGATGAAGGACGCCCTGGGTGGCTACTTCACCCTCGGTCGCTGGTTCGCCGGGGCCATCGGGCACCCGGAGGTCATGCGCCTGGCCACGAAGTACGGCCTGCCCCGCACCATGCTCATGCGCTTCCTGCTCAAGCTCATGGCCAATCTCCCCGAACCCCGGGGTGGGGACATCTCCGACCGGCTCATCGTCGCGCTGTCGAAGGCGGCGCCGGACGCATGAAATACCGGGTGACCCCAGCGCTGTCGCAGCCCACCCCTAGGATGAGCGACAGCATCGTGATCTGCCTCATGTCCACAGAAAGGGGAGGTGCGCACAGATGACCAATCCCTATGTCCCGCTGCTGTTCTTCCTCGCCATCGGCGCTGGCTTTGCCATTTTCTCCGTTTGCATCGCGCCGATCACCGGCCCGCGCCGGTACAACCGCGCGAAGATGGACGCCTACGAATGCGGCATCCAGCCGAGTCCGCAGGCCGCGGGCGGCGGACGCGTGCCCATCAAGTACTTCCTCACGGCGATGCTCTTCATCATCTTTGACGTGGAGTCCGTCTTCTTGTACCCCTTCGCCGTGGCATTCGGCGGACTCGGCCTGTTCGCGCTGGTCGAGATGGTGCTCTTCATCGTGACCGTCTTCGTCGCCTACGCCTATGTGTGGCGGCGTGGCGGCTTGGACTGGGACTGACGGAAGGCCATCGCTATGGGCGTCGAAGAGAAACTCCCCGCAGGCTTCATCCTGTCCACCGTCGAGCAGGTGGCCGGGTATATGCGCAAGAGCTCGATCTGGCCGGCCACCTTCGGTCTGGCCTGCTGCGCCATCGAGATGATGGCCGTGGGCACCCCCGATTACGACATCGCCCGCTTCGGTATGGAGCGCTTCTCCGCCACCCCGCGCCAGGCGGACTTGATGATCGTGGCGGGCCGGGTGAGCCAGAAGATGGCCCCCGTGGTGCGTCAGGTCTATGACCAGATGCCCGAGCCCAAGTGGGTCATCTCCATGGGCGTGTGCGCCAGCTCCGGCGGCATGTTCAACAACTACGCGATCGTCCAGGGCGTGGACCACATCATCCCGGTCGATGTCTATCTGCCGGGTTGCCCGCCGCGGCCGCAGATGCTGCTCAACGCAATCCTCACGCTGCACGAGCAGATCCAGAACTCCAAGCTCGGGGTCAACCGCGTCGCCGCGGCCCGGGCCGCCGAAGAGGCCGCCCTGCGCGCCACCCCGACCCACCTGATGCCCCCGACCCACGACCACGGCGAGTTGGTCGGCAGGAGCCTGCTGGCATGAGCGAGACCTCCAAGGATCCGTCGACGACTCCGGCGCAGGGCAGCACCCCGCCGCAGCCGCACGACCCGGCGATCGACCGTGCCGAGCGCACCACCGATGCTCCGCCGCCGGCCCAGGAGCGGCTGCCCGGCCAGCCGGGCGAGCTGCCCGACCCGGTGCAGCGCGGCGAGCGCCACGGCATGTTCGGCGCCGCCGACACCGGCGACACCTCCGGTTATGACCTGCTGCGCACCCCGATCCTCTTCCCGGCCGCCGCGGTGCGCCCGTATGGCGGGGACTTCGACGCGATCGCGGACGCCCTGGAAGCGGCCGTCGGCACCGGGGGCATCGAGCGCGTGGTCGTCGATCGCGGCGAGCTGACCTTCGTGGTGGCCCGCGAGCAGTTGCCCGCCGTGGCCCGCGCCCTGCGTGACGATCCCGATCTGCGTTTTGAGCTGTGCCTCAGCGTCTCCGGCGTGCACTTCCCGGCCGAGTCGGGCAAGGAATTACACGTGGTCTACCACCTGATGTCGGTGACCCATGGCGGCCGCCGGATCCGGCTGGAGGTCACCGCACCGGACGCCGACCCGCATATCCCCAGCGTCGTTGCGGTCTACCCCGCGGCTGACTGGCACGAGCGGGAGACCTGGGACATGTTCGGCGTCATCTTCGACGGCCACCCCGCGCTGACCCGGATCCTGATGCCGGACGACTGGCCCGGCCACCCGCAGCGCAAGGACTACCCCCTCGGCGGAATCCCCGTCGAATACAAGGGCGGGACGGTTCCGCCCCCGGACCAGCGGAGGTCCTACTCCTGATGAGCACTGTTTTCAGCGCTGAGTCCCAGCCGGAGACGCCCACCGGTCCCGACGTCTACGCCGCCCCCGGCGAGGAGTCGCAGGAGCGGGTCTTCCACGCCTCCGGTGGCGACTGGGACGACATCGTCGGTGAGGTCGGCTCCCGGCCCGAGGAACGCATCGTCGTCAACATGGGCCCCCAGCACCCCTCCACCCACGGGGTGCTCCGCCTCATCCTCGAGCTCGAGGGCGAGACGGTGACCGAGGCCCGGGCGGGGATCGGCTACCTGCATACGGGCATCGAAAAGAACATGGAGTTCCGCACCTGGACCCAGGGCGTGACCTTCTGCACCCGCATGGACTACCTCATGCCCTTCTTCACCGAGACCGCTTATTGCCTCGCCGTGGAGAAGCTGCTCGGGATCACCGATCAGATTCCCGAGCGCGCCAGCGCGATCCGGGTGCTGATGATGGAGTTCAACCGCGTCGGCAGCCACCTGATCGCCATGGGCACCGGTGGTATGGAGATGGGCGCCACCACGGTCATGACGGTGAGCTTCCGCGAGCGTGAGCGCATCCTGTCCATCTTCGAGATGGTCACCGGGCTGCGGATGAACAATGCCTACATCCGCCCCGGTGGCGTCGCCCAGGACCTGCCCGCGGGCACCATCCAGGCGATCCGCGACATGCTGCCGGAGCTGCGCCGGGGTATCCACGAGCTCGAACTGCTCATGCTGGAGAACCCGATCCTCAAGGGCCGCACCAAGGGCGTCGGCTACCTCGACCTGACCGGCTGTTTTGCGTTGGGGATCACCGGGCCGATGCTGCGCAGCGCGGGCTACCCGCTCGACCTGCGCAAGCTGCAGCCCTACTGCGGCTACGAGAAGTATGAGTTCGACGTCCCGGTCACCACCGGTGCCGACGCCTACGACCGGCTTTACCTGCGCATCCAGGAGATCTGGGAGTCGCTGCGCATCGTCGAGCAGGTCATCGACGAGCTGCAGAACAACCCCGGCCCGGTGATGGTCGAGGACAAAAAGATCGCCTGGCCGGCTCAGTTGGCCGTCGGCCCGGACGGGATGGGCAACTCGCTGGCCCACATCAAGGAGATCATGGGCACCTCGATGGAGTCCCTGATCCACCACTTCAAGCTGGTCACCGAGGGTTTCCGGGTCCCTCCGGGCCAGGCGTATGCCGCCGTGGAGTCCCCTAAGGGCGAGCTCGGCTGCCACGCCGTCTCGGATGGCGGCACCCGGCCATACCGGGCGCATTTCCGCGACCCCAGCTTCAACAACCTGCAGGCGGTGGCCGCGCTCTGCGAAGGCGCCCAGGTCGCCGACGTCATCGTTGCGGTCGCCTCGATCGACCCGGTTATGGGAGGTGTCGACCGCTGATGGAGTACTACGGCGAACAGACCGCATCTGGTCACCTCCACGTTGCCCCGGAGAGCAAGGACCCGTATGCCGAGTCCGACCTGCGCCGTCTACGGGCGGACGCGGAGGCGATCCTGGCCCGCTATCCGCAGACCCGGTCCGCACTGCTGCCGCTGCTGCACCTGGTCCA
>CAKZIH010000406.1 GCA_936931335.1 uncultured Nostocoides sp.
GTGCCAACTGCCGCCGCACTCGCCGCGGCGGCGCTCGCAGCGCCACCCGTGGCGGCATTCGATCCAGCGACAGTTCCGTCGTCGCCGGCTGCCGGGTCGCCATTGGCGTCCGAGCCCGTATGCGGTTGCACCCACGCCACGATCGGTGTGGCGTGCGCCGCGCCGGGCTCGGATGCGCTCAGCACCGAATCGTCCTGGGCCGCAACGCTTTCTGCCGAAACCTGCGGCGTCGGGTCGTTCCGCTCGGCTACCACCGGTGCGGCCGACACCGGCAGCACCTGGGTGACCTCCGGGGAGGGGGCTGCCCCCATCTCACCGGATTCCGCGTGCGGCACCACCGCCCGCTGCTCACCGGGCAGCGCAGCCCAGGGGGCGATCTGCCCGGCATAGTCGGCGGGGCTGATGGGGCCCAGATCCTGGTTCAGGGTCAGATGGCAGATGGTGTCCAGATCCGCGGGCACTCCCACGGCCAGTTCCGAGGGCCGCGGGACGCCGCCGACGATCCGCGGGGCCGGGTCCAGGCCGGCGTCCCCGCCATACGGCCACCGGCCGGTCAGACCGGCATACGCGAGGGCAACCAGGCCCTTGGTGTCGCGGCGCAAGGCGGTCTTGCCGTCCACATCGTCGAGGCCCGCGAAGGCGGCCTGGGTGGCCAGGCCCGCGAGCTTCACGCGGCCATCGGCCAAGACCAGGACGCTGTCCGGGGTCAAGCCCAGGTGGTGCAAGCCACGGCGGGCGCCGGCGTCCAGCGCCAGCGCGATCTCACCGGTCAGGCGGCGCACATCTTCGGCAGCCATTCCGTGGCGGCCGATCAGCGAGGTCATTGTCTGGGCGTCGTCGAGGTTCTCCTCGACGACATACACATAGTCGTACTCCTGGCCGACATCGAGCACCTGCACCAGGCGGGGGTTGTCCACCCCGGCGGTACGGCGGGCCGCATCGGCGACGGCGGGTGCTTCCGGGCTGTCCAGATCGATGACCAGGAGGGTCACCAGGCGGTCCAGGGTGTTGTCCTGGGCGACCCAAATCTCCGCATCCGCCCCCTCGGAGAGGTGGCGCACGGTGACATACCGCTGGTCGCCGATGACGGTTCCGGGATGCAGGCCCGTCACATTCCCCTCCTTCGCTGGCATGATGTCGCGACCGGTTGCCCGGGTGCGCGGCCCGCCCATCCTAGATGGGCCTGCCCGCAGCGCCGGTTCGCCACGCGTCGATCACCGTCGGATGCGGCGCGCCACCGGCGCGATCAGGTCGCCCACCTCGCGTACCCGCATCCGGTGCGCGATGGCCCAGGTGAGCGCCAAAAAGGCGGGACCGGCGAGGGCGAGCACCACCGCGGCCAGCACCCGAGAGCCGGACAGATCGCCCACCAGCACATGCAGCACCAACCAGACGAGGAGCCCGGCGACCAGGCTGGCCAGGCCCAGGCGGACATAGGTGCGCACGGTCCGGCCCAGTCCCAGCGGACCCAGTCGTTTGCGCAGCGCGATGATGGCGACCGCCAGGCCGGCGGCATTGCTCACGCTTTGGCCCACGCCCACCCAGATCCCGGTCTGGCTGACCGGCACCAGGAAGGCCAGCAGATTGATCACCGTGGCCACCCCGGTCACCACCAGCTGGAAGAAGAATGGGGTCCGCGCATCCTCAAAGGCGTAGAAGACCCGGTTGACCAGATAGAGCCAGCCGAAGGGCAACACCCCGAGCAGCATCGCCGCGAGGACCGCGGCCGTCGCCCGGGTCTCCGCGGGCCCGCGCCCAAAGAAGACCTGCACCACCAGCGGGGCGAGCAGGAGGCCGGCGATGCTCGCGGGGACCAGGATCGGCGCGGGCAATCGCAAACCGCGGGTCAGGTCCGCCTTGACCTCACGGGTGTCCCCGACATCCGCCGCTTTGGATAGGCGCAGGAAGAGTGCCGTGGTCAGCGAGACCGTGACCAGCGAGTGCGGCAGCATGAAGAGCAGGAAGGCATTGTCGTATGCCGCTTTGCCGGCCACCACGATGCTCTCGCGGTGGGCGATATCGCTGGCCCGGGTGAGCACTCGGCTGGTGACGATGAAGCCGAGCTGGCTGACCGCGACCGCGGCGAAGGACCACAGCGCCACCCGGGACGCCGAGCCCAGGCCCACCCCGCGGAAACCGAACCGCGGCCGGTAGCGGAAGCCGCTGCGCTGCAACGGGATGAGCAGGAAGAGCCCCTGCACCACGATCGACACGGTGGCGGTGCCGCCGACCAGCCAGGTCATCTCCGGGGTCCACTGCCGCGGTGGCGCGGCCTGGGGATAGCCGGCGAAGAGGAAGATCGCCAGACCGGCGATCGCCACCACATTCGCCAGCACCGGGGCCCACATGAAGGCGGTGAAACGGCCCCGGGCGTTGAGGACATTGCCGAGCAGGGTGTACAGCCCATAGAAGAAGACCTGCGGCAGGCACAGGTAGGCGAAGGTGACGGCGAGTTTCACCGCGGCCGGATCGGTGGTGTCGCTGAACAGCCGCACCAGCAGCGGGGCTGCCGCGATGGCCAGCAGCGTGGTGGCGGCCATCAGCAGCAGGGCCAGGGTGAGCAGCCGATCGACGAAGTCCTGGCCGCCGTCCTCCCGATTGGTGGCCTTGACGATCTGGGGGACCAGGACGGCGCTGAGCATGCCACCGGCCAGCAGCAGGTTGATCTGGTTGGGCAGGGTGTTGGCCACGGAGAAGGCGTCCGCGGCCAAGCCGGACAGACCGAATACCGCCACCACCATGGCCGCGCGGACCAGCCCGAGGATGCGCGAGACAAGGGTGCCGGAAGCCATCAGCGCGCTGGCGCGCCCGAGGCTCGGGGAGGTGGAACTCAACGATGACCCTTCCGGAGGCGGCTGCGCAGCAGACCCGCGACGAATAGGGCCGCGGCGATGCCACCGATGACCCAATAGATCCACGATCCGGTGGGGAAGGCCCGGATCATCACGGTATTGGAGGTGCCGATGGGGCGGCCTTGCGGGGTGCTCAGGGTGACCCGCAGCGGGATATCGCCCGCGGCCAGGACGTCGGCGCGCAGCCGCACCGTGGCCCGCGAGCGCGGGCCGATGTCCAGGGGCTCGGCATCGGAGGTGATCCGCAGGCGGTTGCCGAGCGGCTGCACCTCGACCCGCACATCGCGCACGGCGACGTCCAGATCGTTGGTGACGGTCAGTTGCAATAGACCGGAGTCGGCGAAGAAGTTGATCGTTTCCGGGGCGACCGCCAGTGCCTTGCGGGACCGGTCGGCCGTGCTGCGAATGTCGGTGATGACCCGGGTGAGGGCCCCGCGGTCGGTGCGCCACCGACTGCCATACGCCTGGCGCAGGGTCTCGCTCCACAACGCGGCGGTCTCGGCGCCATCGGCCCGGACCGGGACCATCGCCATCAGCGTGTCGTAGGCCGCGTGCAGAGCCTGGGCCCGGCCGGGGGTGAGCGCGACCGGGCCGGTGGCGGGGTCGACCGGCACACCAGTCGGCAGGTTCAGGTCGGCGGCGGGCTGCTCGGGCAGGGCCGCGCTGCCGCGGGACGCCCGGAGTTCGTCGAGGGAGACATTGCGCAGCCAGGGCGCGGACCGCAGGCTGTCCAGTGCCTGGCGCAGCGCACCATCACCGGGGGTCACCGAGCGGGGCAGCGCGAGGAGCACATCCCGCTGGGTGCCCGGGTATTCCCCGAGCAGCCCCAGGGAATCTGCCAGCAGGCGCTGGCCGGTGACCACGCCGGTGGGATCGTCCGGCAGGCCTAGCAGCGCATTGCTCAGGCCGTCGTCATAGGCGAGCACCTCGATGCCAGCCACCGGTGCGCGCACCGCGGACGGCGTATGCGCCTCGCCCAACGAACTTGCCGCCCCGATAACGACCCCGAGCCCGCCCTCGGGATAGAGCGAGCGCAACTGCGTAATCCCGGTGGTGGACAGTCGCCCGTCTGCGG
The DNA here is from genome assembly GCA_936931335.1 of uncultured Nostocoides sp. GTDB lineage: Bacteria > Actinomycetota > Actinomycetes > Actinomycetales > Dermatophilaceae > Nostocoides_A. The sequence continues at coordinate 3,928 of CAKZIH010000406.1, forward strand.
GCCAGGCGAGATCGGTCGATGGCCGGGCGGCCACCCGCTCGGAGGTGGCCCGGGCGCGCGCGAGCAGATCGGCATACTGCTCGACCATCCGGGCCACCGGGAGCATCGCGGTGGGGTCGGGATCGGCATACGGCAGCAGCGTGGCGTCCTGGGTGCTCAAGCGGGTGGCGAGGTCCGTGGCGAAGGCACGGCGCACGCGGGTCTCCGCGCGTTGTTCGGGGCCGACGCGATCCCACGCGGCTCCCGCCTCCGGGTCGGTGGGCCGGGCATCGGCGACGGCTTCCGGCGCCGCCAGCAGGGTGGGATCGATTGCCCAGGTGACCGGATGATCGGGCGTGGCCGCCACCGCCGCCATCAGCCGCCGCAGCCGACCGGTGGTGCCGGTCTGCGCATCCCAGGCCGCCGTCCGCTCCGGCCCATATGGCGCCACCAGCGCCTCATCGGCCGCCAGCGTCAGCGGCGTCAGCACCGCGAGGCGCAGGGGTTCGTAGTCGGCGCTGCGGACATAGGGGGCGAAGGTGCGCACGCGGGTGGAACCGGCGCTGACCAGCAGCGGCAGCGCCCCGAAGGGCGCCTGCGCGGTACGCGCCGGGCGGTCCATGGTCAATCTAAAGGTGGCGCTGGCCCCCGGAGCGAGCGTGCGACGGATCGCAACGCGATCCAGCCGCTGCATCTTCGGTGCGGGTGCGCTGGCGTCGGCATAGGCCCGGATCGCGTCCCGCTCGGTGATCGGCGTGAAAGAACCGGCCAGGCTGACCTGGGGTCCCGGGGCCGGGGTGGCGCCGGTGTTGGTGATGCGTCCGGTGATGACCACATCCGTGGAACCGGTCGCCACCTGCGGGGTCACCGCGCTCAGGGTGATCGCCCAGCCGACATTGTCCCGGGCGGCCCGGGCAGGCGCCCCAGGCAAGAGCGACAACACAAGCAGCACGGTGAGTAGCGCGGCGTGCATCACCGCGCCCGGGATCCGGCGCACGAGCCCTCACTCGCCCCCGGCCAGGCGCTGCCAGGCCTCGCGGGCGATCCGGCGCTCGTTGGGGAAGGTCAGATGCCGGTGCGCCTCGCGCAGGGGCAGCCAGGCAACGTCCACGGCCTCCTGGTCGGGGTCGTTCTCGATCGTCAGGAAGCCACCGACCGCCTCGAGCAGGTAGTGGTGCACGAATTTGTGGACCCGCCGGTCACCGGTGGCGAACCAGTAGTCGATGGTGCCCAGCTTGACCAGCACCCGGGCCTCGATGCCGGTCTCCTCGGCGACCTCCCGGGCCGCGGTCTCGGACAGCGTTTCCGCGCCCTCGATATGTCCCTTGGGCAGGCACCATTCCAATCGGCCGGCGCGGTTGCGCCGGGCGATGACCGCGATATGCGCCACCCCCGCCTGGACGTCCACGACGACCCCGCCGGCGGAGCGCTCCTCGACCGCCGGAAGGCGCCGGGCGGCGCGTCCGTGGCCAGGCTGACTCATGGGGTCACTTTAGGCGGACTGTCCGAATGGGCCGGCCAAGCCGGGCCGGGTAGGGCGGGGGGCAGGAATCGGCATACGGTGGGACATCATGGAATCCGCCACGGCTGCGGCGCTGCGCCGCGCGGTCGCTCATCTGGGCCCGCTGCTCCCGCTGCTACGTGAACTCGGCGAGCTCTTCGCCGAGTGTGGGCATGAGCTCGCGCTGGTCGGCGGGCCGGTTCGGGATGCCCTGCTGGGACGTCCTTCACCCGACCTAGATTTCACCACCGACGCCCGTCCGGACGTGATCGAGGAGATCCTGGCGGGCTGGGCCGAGACGACCTGGGACATCGGCCGGGAGTTCGGGACCATCGGCGCGGCGCGCCGCGGGCTCACGGTGGAGGTCACCACATACCGCGCCGATGCCTATGACGGGGTGACCCGCAAGCCGGTGGTCGCCTTCGGCGACCGGCTCGAGGACGATCTGCGGCGGCGGGACTTCACGGTCAACGCCATGGCGCTGCGATTGCCCGACCTCACCTTTGTCGACCCGTATGACGGCCTGGAGGCCTTGGCGCGCAAGCGGTTGCGGACGCCGGCGGAGCCGGAGGTGTCCTTCGGGGATGATCCGCTGCGGATGATGCGGGCGGCTCGGTTCTGCGCGCAGCTCGGGTTCGACCTGGCCGCCGACGCGGCCGAGGCGATGCAAGCGATGGCGAGCACCATCGCGATCGTGTCTGCCGAGCGCGTGCGCGATGAGCTCTCCAAGCTCCTGCTGGCGCCGGATCCCCGTCGCGGGCTGGTGTTGCTCGTCGACGGCGGGCTGGCCGAGCATGTGCTGCCGGAGCTGCCTGCGCTGCAACTCGAAGTCGATGAACACCACCGGCACAAGGACGTCTACGAGCACAGCCTCACCGTGCTGGACCAGGCGATCGACCTGGAAGGCCCGCCGGACGCCGGGCCGGAAGCGGTGCCCGGGCCGGACCTGATCCTGCGCCTGGCCGCGCTGCTGCACGACATCGGCAAGCCGGCGACGCGACGCTTCGAGCCCGGTGGCGGGGTCTCCTTCCATCACCACGAGATCGTCGGTGCCAAGCTCGCCCGTGCTCGGTTGCGCGCGCTGCGCTATGACAAGGAGACAGTCAAGGCGGTCACCAGGCTGGTGGAATTGCACCTGCGTTTCCACGGGTATGGCGGTGGGGCCTGGACCGATTCGGCGGTGCGCCGGTATGTCACCGACGCGGGGCCGCTGTTGCCGCGCCTGCACCTGTTGACCAGGGCTGACTGCACCACCCGCAATGTCCGCAAGGCGCGCGCGCTTTCGCAGACCTATGACCAATTGGAGCTACGGATCGAGCGGCTGCTGGCGCAGGAGGAGTTGGGCCGGGTGCGGCCCGAACTCAATGGCAATGAGATCGCGCAGGTCCTGGGGATCGCCCCGGGTCCGGTCCTCGGGCGCGCCTACTCCTATCTCTTGTCGGTTCGACTCGACGAGGGGCCGATCGGCGTTGACGCGGCTGCGGCCCGCCTGCGGGAGTGGTGGGCACAGCAGCCGGAGTCGCAGTCGGCCGAGTGAGTCGTGCCGAACGAACCCGGCCGCACGAGGCCGCCGCGGACGTCGTGCGGATGATGCCGGCGAGGCGAGCGCGAAGGGTGAGGTGCGGCATACATGCCCGGGGGTATTGGGCGCGTCTGGTCGCACAACATTGATCCCATCGCTACCGTGAGTCCCATGCGTCACACCTCGTTGCCCGCTGCTCCCCTGCGCCGCCGGCGTCGTACCGCGGCCGCCAGCGCCCTCTGCCTCGGTGCGGCAGCCCTGACCGGGCTGGGTGCGACAGTGGGTGCGACGACGGCCGCAGCCGCCCCGAGCGCCTCGGCCGATGGCGCCCCCACCGTGCGGCAGTACCGGCCGACCGGCGGGGCCGGTGCGAGTGAGGCCGCAGGCCGGGGCGTGCTCGGTGAGCACCGTCTGCTGATCCAGCCGGTCTACTGGGGCGATGCTCCGGCGGCGCTGGACAATGCCGCGATCGGGGCCAGCGTCCAGGAGGCCAGCGCCTATCTGCGCGCCACCACCGGCTCGGCGATCTCGGCCACCCTGGTGCAGGTCCGCCCGTGGGCCAAGATCTCCCTCACCGAGGAGCAGGCCAGCAGTTGCGATCTGGACGCGATCGAGGCGGCCGCTCGCGCGGTGGCGCCGGACGCCCCGGGGACGCGCAGCCATCTGCAGATCGTCCTGCCCGAGAGCAGCGCCTGTGACTTCAGCACGCTCGCCTCCCGCGGCCTGACCGCGGCGGGCGACGGCGTGAGCTTCTTCAATGGCGCGCCCCGGATCAACGCCGCGACCCTGGCCTTCGGCATCGGCAGCAACGCCGGCCTCGGGATGTCGGACTCCCTGGACTGCTGGGACGACGCCGCGCACACCAACCCGGTCGCCCTGTCCGCCTACTGCAAGACCCTGGACGGCGGGGACCCATGGGATCTGATGAGCGGCCGGTGGCCGTATGACCGCGTCGGCAACCTCTCCGCGGCCAATCTGCGCCGCCTCGGTGTGCTCGATGCCCAGGCCTTCCCGGAGATCACCCCGGGCACCGCCGCCTATCCCTTCGTGCGTCCCCTGTCCGCGCGCTCCGGCCAGCGGGGCTTCGCGGTGACCCTGGGCACCGTCCGCTACACGGTGGAGTACCGCACCGCGACCGGCCTGGACGAGTGGATCGACGACACCACCTGGGTCGACCCGGCCGGCGAAAGCCGCACCGACCCCGGTGGCGGCG
>CAKZIH010000407.1 GCA_936931335.1 uncultured Nostocoides sp.
GAACAGGACGCTGTAGCCGTTCTGTGCGGCCTTGATCCCGAGTCCGATCGCGAGGATGCTTCTATGTCGTGTCAAGCGGTCATTGGCAGGCTGCCGGTGACCGCGGCGGCGTGGGTGTTCATGAGGCGGAAGACCTCCCGGGCGATGGCTCTCTTGAGGCAGCGTTTGATCTCTCGGGGGGATTTGCCCTCGGCTTGCCGTCGGGCTGCGTAGGCCTTGGTGGGCTCGTGGATGCGGAGCCTGCTCAGGGCAACGGTGTGCAGGGCCCGGTTGAGTTGGCGGTCGCCGGAGCGGTTGAGCCGGTGGCGAGTCACGGTGCCGCTGCTGGCGGGGATGGGCGCCGCGCCGGCGAGAGAGGCGAAGGCCGCTTCGGAGCGGATCCGGCCAGCGTGTGACCAGGAGATGAGGAACTGGGCTGCCGTGATCGTGCCGACACCTGGCTGGGCGAGCAGGACCGGACAGATGGCCACGACGAGCTGCTCGAGTTCGGTTTCGTATTCGGCGGCCTCGGCCTCCAACGCGAGGGCTCGACGGGCGGTGCCGCGGATGGCCCGGATGGTTGCGCGATGCTCGATCGAGTGTTGCGGCAGGGTTCGGAGCCGGGCGCAGCGCTGGAGTTGCTGATCGGTGGTGCCGCGGCGAAGCTGATCGCGCAACGACTGGGGAGCATTCACGATCAAAGCCTTGAGTTGGCCGATTGCCTTCGTGCGAGCGACCACGGCACCTTGACGAGCAGCGGTCAGTACCCGCAGGGCCTCGCGGTCACCGCGGGCCCGCGGTGCGGCCAGGTGTTCCCTGCTGAGGGCTTCGCGGGCGGCGCGGACCGCGTCCAGGTCATCGGACTTTGCACCGTCGCGACGCGCCGGACGGGCGGGTCGATCGATCTCGACCACCCATTCGCCGTGCTCGAGCAGCGATGTGGTGAGCCCGGCGCCGTAACTTCCCGTGCCCTCGATGGCCCACACCCGGCGCTCGGGTGCCTGCTGGTCAGCGAACGAGCGGAGCCGGCGGTAGCCGAACGCGTCTGTGGGGACGGTGATCTGATCGATCACGCCTCCCGTCCTGGCGTCAACAACGGCGGCGGTGTGCGTGTCGCGGTGGGTGTCGACACCGACGACGAAGTCGACGACACCTGCGAGCATGGAGCCCATGGTGCTTCCTTCCCGTGAAGTGGAGTGCCTGAACTGGTCGGCACCGGCCTGGGAGAGGTCACCAAGCGGCAGGACTGTGATGAGGCACGACCACCTCGGCGGCCGGCCAAGCTTCTGATCAGGCCAACGATGGTGGGCCAGGCCGGTGCCGGCGACCACGACGACAGATCCACAGCAAAGACACCACCCGCAGGCGGGTCAGTGGGTTGTTTCGGGTCAGCCGTGGTCACCAGCACCGACACTGTCACTCCGGTACCGAGAGGACCAAGGGTCCTCCAAACCGATTCTCACAGTGGGTCTTGCCGGTGCCGGGTGGACCGAGTAACACGATGTTGCCTGCTTCGCTCAGGTAGCCGCCGGCCGCCAGCCGGTGGAGTTGGGCCCGGTCGGCTGCGGGTTGGTGGTCGAAGTTGAACTCCTCCAGCGTCTTGACCGCGGGGAGTCCTGCCGCGCGCAGGCGCAGTTTCGCGCCGGAGGCTTCCCGGGCGGCGACCTCGGCCTCCAACACAGCTTGGAGATATTGCCGGCCAGTCCAGGATTGGGCTGCGGCCTGGTGGGCCAGGCGTCGTGCAGACTCGCGGATGCGGGGTGCTTTCATCACCCGGGCGAGGTAGTCGATCCGGGTGAGCGTCTCATCAGCGGCGGTGGGCATCACGCGACCTGCCCCTTGAAGTCAGAGGTGACCAGGCCGAAGGCCTGGTCATAGACCGTCAGGTCCCGAACCAGGCCCTCATCGAGGACCGTGACGGGTGGGTGCTGGAAGTCGTGACGAAGCCTTGCTGCAACCTCGACATGAGCCGGGCCGGTGATGGTCATGGCAGTGCCCCAGACTCGCTCGTGTCGGGCGATCGTGAGGCCTTGGTGTGTGACGATCACCTCGTCCAGGCCGACGCTCACGGTGACGAGCCGGTCGATCATGGCCGGGTCGACGGAGTAGTCGTTGCTGGCGGCGCGGACGTAGTAGTCACGGCCCAGCCGGATCGTGAACCGTTCACCAACCGTCGGCGGGCTGGGCGGCAGGGCCGCCATGGCGGCCAGGTCTGCTGTGAAGACCTCAGCAGGTGACGCGTGCAGTGCTCTGACCGTGCGCTGGTTGCCGACCTCGTCGGGCCGGATGCCTACTTCACCGGGGGTGAGGTGTCCTTTATCGGGGCGACGTTCTCCGGGGGTGAGGTGTCCTTTATCGGGGCGACGTTCTCCGGTGGTGAGGTGTCCTTCGACGGGGCGACGTTCTCCGGGGGTGAGGTGTCCTTCGACGGGGCGACGTTCTTCGGTGGTCAGGTGTCCTTCGACGGGGCGACGTTCTTCGGTGGTCAGGTGTCCTTCGACGGGGCGACGTTCTCCGGGGGTCAGGTGTCCTTCGACGGGGCGACGTTCTCCGGTGGTCAGGTGTCCTTCACCGCGGCGACGTTCTCCGAGGGCCAGGTGTCCTTCACCGCGGCGATGTTCGCCGAGGGCCAGGTGTCCTT
>CAKZIH010000408.1 GCA_936931335.1 uncultured Nostocoides sp.
GGTGAGCGTCCGCCCACAGGGCACCCGGCGGCTCTATCGCGTGGAGCCCGCTGGCCTGGAGCAGGTGCGCGCCTGGGTGGATTCGTTCTGGGACACCGCATTGGACGCCTTTGTGGCCTACGCCGAACGCCCCGCCGACACTGACCCTCCCGCCGCACCAGACGCCTTCACCGACCCGCGCCATCCGAACGCTAGGAGCACCGAATGACCGCTCAACCCACCCCCGCCAGCCAGCCCATCGCTCCCGTCGTCCGGGCCGCCGAGGTCGCACGACCACCCGCCGAGGCCTTCGCCGTGTTCACCCAGGAGATCGGGAGTTGGTGGCCGCTGCCGACCCACGGAATGTTGGCGAGCGCTCGGGCGGGCTCTTCTTCCGCGACGGCCGGCTCGTCGAGGTCGGGGTCGACGGAGCCGAGGTCACCTGGGGCGAGGTGCGGGAATGGGACCCGCCGCGGCGATTCGTGATGAGCTGGCATCCCGGGCGCGAGGCGGGTGACGCCTCCGAGGTCGAGGTCGCTTTCGAACCTTCTGGCACCGGTACCCGCGTCGTCGTCGAGCATCGCGGCTGGGCGGCCTTCGGCGCCGAGGCGATGCGCCGCCGGCACGGCTATGTCGGCCCGAATGCCTGGGGTTATGTCCTCGACCACTTCGCCGATCTCGCCGAACCGCGACCGGACGCGGCGGATCTGGCGGAGCTGGCCGCGGCGTACGAGCGCTTCTTCACCGAAGCGGACAGGGGCGATTTCGGCCCGGCGCCGGAGGGGGAATGGGATGCCGACCAGGTGCTGGCCCATGTCGCCCTGTCCGATGCCGCCACCATCGCGGTCAGCCACGGGCTGATCCATGGCGAGACTCAGCGTTTCGCCAACCTCGACTGCCACGACCCCGGCTACCTGCGGCAGTGGATCGATGCGGCCGGCGATCGTGCCGGTCTGATCACCCGCGGCCGCGAGCAGGCTGGCCAGGTGCTCGCCATCCTGCGCCGGCTCTCCCCCGAGCAGTTGGCGACCGAGGTGCCCTGTCACCTCATTCACGATGGCGAGGTCGTGCTCGACGGGCCGCGGCCGTGGGCGGCGATGTCGATCGGCGCCCAAGCCGCCGTGCACCTGCCCGCGCATACCGGCCAACTCGCCGACCTGCGCCCCGGGAGCCAGTCCGCCTGAGCGGACTCAACGGACGGCTACTCCACAACTAGCCGCGGATGCATCGACCCGCAGCCGCAGGGCGGCTAAGCGACCCCTGCTGGAACCGGGTTGTCGCAGCGGGCGCGGCGCGCCGTCTAGTGACCAGTCGGGACTGCGAGCTGCGCACTCAAGCGGCCGAGCAGATGGACCTCGGTTCCGGCGAGCCCCACCGACAAATAGACCCGCCGTCCGGTCCGCGTGGCTTTCTCGGGATCGAGTGCGATGTGGCCCAGATCGAGGACGCGGTGGTGGTGGCCTGCGGCCGCGACCAAGGCCGGCGGGTCGTACGCCTCGAGCTGAGTGGGCGAGTCGCATGTCACAAGGCCGGCACCGGTGACCAGGTCGATATCGAACTCGGAGCGTCCTACCTGTTTGGGCCCCATCGTGGTGACCATGACGTCCTCGCGCAGCCAGCCGACGTCGACGACCGGGGTCGGTGAGTTGGTGGCCAGGACCACCAGGTCAGCGTCGCGAACCGCGTCCCGGATGGACGCCGCGGGCTGCGCCGTTAGTCCCAGATCGGTTCGGGCCCGGTGAGCGAACGCATCCCGGGAGGCTGGCGTCCGGCTGGCCACCTGCACCCGGGCAATATCCAGGACCGACGACAGGGCCCACATCTGCCACCACGCCTGTCGGCCGGCGCCGACGATGGCGACGGTGCACGATCCCGTGGGGCCCAATAGCGCTGCCGCCGCGCCGCCCAACGCGCCGGTCCGCATCGCGCCGAGCTGCTGATCGACATGGATCGCCTCAACCCGGCCGCTCGTGCGGTCGTGGGTCACCACGAGCTGCTGTCCTGCGGTGGTGCGGAGCGTGTCATAGGAGCGGAACCCGTACCAGCGGCTGGTGCCGCCGGCAGTGACGACCAGGTCGCCGCCATCGAGGTGGGCGTGCAGTCGTGGCGGGCTCGTCAGATCGCCCGCGGCGTGCAGCCGCAGCGCCTCCAGCATCCAGCCCACCGCGTCGTGCGGCTTCACGTCCGTCAGGTCGCCGTCGCCGAGCAGGGTTCTCATGACGGGTAGTCAACAACCTCAAGCGCAGTTGAGGTCAAGGCGACGGACGTGGCCGCGGCCGGCAGCCACCTGCCGATCGGCTGGACGAAAGGACGGACGGCCGAACGACTACTGCGCCAACATGCGCAGATACATCGACGCCGAGAAACCCCAGTCCGGATCGCCCAACTCGATGGCACGCTCATACGCCATACGGGCCCCGGCCAAGTCACCGGCCTCCTCGGCCAGTTGCCCGAGGGCCACCGCGGCCGCGCCGGCATGCTCGGGGTGCCCGGACGCGAGCGCCGCCTGGTAGCACAGCCGAGCCGCCTCGGGGTGGCCCTCCGCTGTCTCGAGCCAGCCCAGGCGCACCTGCGCCATCGGCAGACAGTCCTCGTCCCCGGACGCGATGGCCTCCTCGTATGCGGTGCGCGCCGCATCGAACCGCC